>JAHISH010000253.1 GCA_018818365.1 Candidatus Omnitrophota bacterium
AGCCCCGCGTGTATTATCGATAGCGACACAGCTGACCTGACCTTCATCGATAATCCTGTTAAGGACCACGCACGGAATCCCTACCTGTTGCACCTCATCCAACTGATGAAGATTACCAATAAGGTCGGCAAAGATAATTCCACCTACGCCGCGCAGGGAAATCGCCGTGCGGGCATCGGTCAGATGCAGCAATAGATCGAGTTTTAACGCATCACATAAAGTCCCCGTCCCCCGTAAAAGCTCAAGCATATAGAAAGAATAGAATACCCCTTCATAACGCGGGATGACCAACGCGATGACATTACTCTTTCCGGTCGCAAGACGCTGTGCAACCACTGAAGGCTGATATTTGAGCTCTTTAATGACCTGCAGAACTATCTGACGGTGTTTTTCCTTTACCGAGGGGAATTTATTGATAACGCGAGACACAGTGGTAATAGAAACACCACTTCGTGCGGCAACATCTTTAATAGAAACATTACCGGAGGGAGGATTCTTGGTACGAGTCATGAAAAAGAATGGATAAAGACGTTAAAAGTCCGGGATATTGAAACTATCCGCACCATGAAATTACATATATTTTCTAAAAGAACGTCTCAGAACAATGTTGCCACCGTAAGACTTACCTTACCTGGTCGCCCACCTTGATCTGCTTAGATTCACGTTTAATCTCGCACGCGGCCGCAGTCCTACTGCTTTTTATGACTTCAACATCCGCAATATTTTCATTGCCGGCATAGACTTGGAACATGTCCCCTACCCTGACCGCTAAATCTTCTCCTCTATCAATGATTACAAAGTTATTATCTCTGTCGATAGAAAGGACTCTTCCCACGGAATCAATCGTTGCCGCTGCGACAGTAGCAGTTGCCATCGGACTCTCAAGATAAGGACCCGCGCCACCCGGCCGTACAACTATCGGAGGAAGCTCAACAAACTCCTTACGCTCAAGCGCTGCCTTGGCGGCACCCATATCCCCTCTAATGCCGGTACGGATGATATCCAGCTGATCTTTGAGCTCATTGATCTGAGAAATACGATCGGTCAACATCGTTTCCATCTCGACAAAACGGCGCTCCAAGACACTCTTATCGCCTGCTAACTCCTGAATTCGCTTATCAAGGACGATTTTCCGGCTATTGAGATTACGCAGCTGACGCATGAGCATCGAATTCTCCGTCTTCATCGCCTTGAAGTTTTCTTCAATCTTGGTCTTATCGTTACGTTCCCTCACCAATTCTTGCGCGATACTATCCATTATCTTCTGGTTATATTCCAACTGACGCTTCAGATCGTCTTTTGATTTCTTAAAATTACTGATATCCAACTCAAGCTCTGCCTTTTCGCGCTGTAACTGCTCGTTGCTTATTTGTGCATTCTCTAATTCCCCGTTAAGCCGCGTCAACTGTAACTCTAAATTCGTTTTCGCTTTAATGAGATCTGCCCAGTAGGCATCGGTGGTTTGTGGAATCTGCGGTTGTGTCGAAGAAAGAGCCTGTTGTGGCGCCGTCATCATCGCAACGCTCGAACGAGATTTTAGTTCTTGCGTGAGACGTTCACTCTCCATTATTGCCCGGTCAAGTTGGCTGGCAATCTGACGCCTTTCGCTATCGACGGCATCTAACTCACTATTCAAATCTTTTAGCCGGTCTTCGTTATCACGAAGGGTCTTTTCAAGCTTCTTGACCCTTCCCGTCAAACTCACGTTCGTAGTTTCTAATTCATCCCTCTCTCTCAAAAGCTGTGCGCTGGTATTGGAAGATTGAAAATAAAGAAAACCGAGAATCACTGCAATTGCCGCAACTCCGACGAGACCGATAAGAATAAATTTTAACTTCTGGTCCATAGCACCTCCTTATAAGATACTGGTTCGTGACCCTTTCTGTTCCATATATGCGTTAACATAACTGTGCAAACGCCTTGCGCATAATCAAGCTTGCTGCCCCCAGCGCAACGGCGTTCTCACGTAAACTGGAGAAGGTGATCTTCAACCCGTCAACTGCTTCCCGAAAAGCCCACTCCCGCACGGTAAGATTCACCTTGTTTAAGAAATCTTCTCCTGCATCCTCCAAGCCTCCTCCAATCACGACTACCTGGGGATTCAAGAGATTGACCAAAGACGCAATCTTAATTCCTAACCGCTTTGCCGCCGCATCCAATGCCTGCCGTGCAATTGGATCTTTGGCGCGAGCGGCCATGAATACACTCTTCAAATCGACATTCTCTAAAGTAGTAGCGGTCAATTTAAAGAACGAGGCGGCGAGCATTTTATCCTGAGCCAATAACTGTTTGACCTCATCGACAATCCCGAGATCGACCTCCCAGCGCTTCACGAAACAATCCTTGGCCTCTCCGCAGCGAAATAAATCCTGTTCCTTAAAATTATAGATGGCGACTTCTCCCGCATACCCTTGTGCGCCGCGATAAACCTCTCCATTCATCATGATCCCGCACCCCACCCCTGAAAACATATACAAGGCGTGCTTTATTCCCTGCTCCATGGCAAGCCAGTGCTCGCCGAAACAGGCGCAGGAAGCATCATTCTCAATCAACACAGGAAGATTGAATTCTCGCTCAAGAAGCTCGCCAAGCGGCAAGTCCACAGAGGCATAGGTATAATAGTGATCCATTTTTTGAGGCCAGTGTACGGAACCGTCTCTCTTATTCACCAACCCCGCCAACCCTACCCCGATACCTTTTATCGTCGCCGTATATTCTTTAGAACGGCGAAGTATCTCGCGTATAATCTCAAGAAGCGCCTCAGAAATTTCTTTTACGTTCGAGCGCGGACGGGCAACTTGAGTCTTGGTGACAATATTTCCTTTAAGGTCTACCAAAAGACCGACCATATTCATAAGATTCAACCCCGCCCCTACCACAAAACCCGCCTGCGGATTTAAATCCAGCAATACCGGGCGTCTGCCGCCTTCGGAAATGTCCAGCTCTTTCTCATAGACAAGACTGCGCTTGATGAATTCATCGACATAATTAGAAATCGTCACCACATTAATCCCCATCTCTTTAGAGATGTCCGGCCGGCTAATCGGCCCACGCCTACGTAAGATTTCTAAAATTTCGATATTGCGCCGCTCTTTCTCAGTGAGCTCTTCACGTTTGCAATCTAACGTGCGCATAAAATAATCGGTTCTTTCTCCGTGGCATTAAAGATAAAAGAATTCATAAAAAATATTTGTTGTTTTATTTATACTACTAAACATCACTTAAGTCAAGTGTTTTTAATATGTTTAGCGCACATCTACAAATTGTATGGCGCGGTCCACGGTGCCGGAAGGCAATACTACCACAAGACACACCTCCTTGGTTCCGGCTTGACTATATACAGTGGTAAAGGTAGAAGCGTCTGGCGCAGGGGTGGTAGTGCCAAGATTGCCTGACCAGAGATATTGAAATGCCACAGGCATACACCCGGTCTCCCCTACAAAGGCAACGGCATTGAAGGAAATTTCCTGATTTTTCTCAAACTGAGGAACTGAAACGCTCAAGTCAACCTTCGTCATGTCAAAACTCGCATTCTCTTCTTCCCAGGAAAGATCAAGGAAACTTTTAAGGGAATATTTTATTTCTGCAGATTGCTCAATCTCTCTCATGCGTTCTTGGGCCTTGGAAATAATATCCGCAGACTCTTCCCCTGCGTGCTCCAATAACTGAGTGTAATATTCTTTTGCTTTTATCACCTCTGCCTTCCATTGATACATCACTCCTAACTGATAAATACTAGAGAGGGAATACACCGTAGGGATTTCTTTACCCCGTAACGTCTCGAAGTAATTGAGCGCGCTATTGGTATCGCGCAAGATATAACTAGAAAACATTCCCGCTTTATAGAGTGCCTCTTCCGCGCGTGCATCCTGGGG
>JAHISH010000254.1 GCA_018818365.1 Candidatus Omnitrophota bacterium
TCCATCACTTTAAGCCTCTTTCTTAGAACGTCGATATATTTGAGGCTACTGAATTTCTTCGCTTTCTTTACCTTTACCGGATCTGCGGAATAGACCCCATCAACTTTGGTGGCCTTAAGAATCACATCGGCATTGATTTCCATAGCCCGCAGGGCAGCGGCGGTATCGGTAGTAAAATAAGGATTCCCTGTCCCGGCGACAAAAATAACCACCCTGCCCTTCTGGAGATGGCGGATCGCTCTTCTACGGATATAGGGCTCGGCAATCCGCTGCATCTCGATAGCCGTAAGCACCCGTGTCTGCATGCCCATTTTTTCAAGAGCATCCTGCAATGCCAATCCATTGATGCACGTCGCAAGCATGCCCATAAAGTCAGCGACAGACCGGTCGATATTCAAACCGCGCAACTCAGTATTCTCTTGGCCGCGGAAGATATTGCCTCCGCCGAGAACAATTGCCACCTCCACTCCAAGAACCCTGATCTCCTTCAGCTGCCTGGCAATAGTCGCCAGTACCACAGGATCTATCCCATGGGGATTCTTTCCTTGAAGTGCCTCTCCGCTTATCTTTAATACAATCCTCTTGTATACGGGCTTCGCCATTGATCCTTCCTTAAAGCCATAAAACGAGCGGCCATTTGCTTCATTCGCCGATTTTATAGCGCACGAACCTGCGCACTACGATATTCTCTCCCAGCTTTGCGACGATATCCCCCAGGTAATCTTCAATAGAAATGCTGGAATCCTTGATAAACGCTTGTTCCAAAAGGCAATGTGCCTTGATGAATTCTTCTTTTTTCCCTTCCTGCGTAAGTCTTTCCTCAGGGATATCTTCTTTCCTTACATACTCCGGGCTGCTGGCAGCTATCTGCATGGCCAGGTCTTTGGTGAATTGCACGAAATCCTCATTCCGCGCCACGAAATCCGATTCACAATTCACCTCTAAAAGCACTCCGATCTTATTGCCGAAGTGCACATAGGCTTCTATACGTCCTTCCTTGGCCGCACGGCCTTGTTTTTTCGCGGCAATCTCAAGCCCGCGCTTACGCAGCCACGCCGCTGCTTTCTTAATATCTCCATTATTCTCTTGCAAAGCTTCACGGCAATGGGCAATGCTGGAAAACGTCATTGCCCTCAATTCCTTTACTGCATCAACTGAAACACTCATAGCTTCTCCCCTCGCATTAATCTGTCCGGCAGGTTATACTCTCTTTTTCGTCTTTGGTTTTTCTTCTCCCCCAGAACGGGAATGTGTCTTCTTGGAAAGCTTCGCCTCGTCCGAATCTGGATCGGAAGTCTCTACGATTTCTTCTATCTCTTGGATTTTTGCTTCCTCTTCCGGCAAGATCCCTTCGGGAATAGTATCCTTTTCTTCTCCCAAGGCTACCCCCTCATGCGAAAGATAGGAAAGGAATTTCTTTCTGCCCTCTAATATAGCATCGACAAGGAGACTGGTGACCATGCGTATTGATTTGGTCGCATCATCATTGCCGGGGATCGGATACGAAATCAAATCCGGGTTTGAGTTGGTATCGATCAACCCGATTATGGGGATCTTTAAACGTCTTGCCTCAAGGACTGCGGTCTCTTCTTTCTTGGTATCCACGATAAAGATCGCTTTAGGCATCTTCTCCATAGCGACGATCCCGGAGAAATTCTTCTTTAGCTTGGTTAACTCCTTCTCCAGCTTCGCCACTTCCTTTTTCGTCAACTTCTCGAATGTCCCATCCTCCCGCATCCTCTCAATTTCCTTCAGGCGTTCAATCCTCTTCTTAATGGTCGAAAAGTTCGTCAAAAGCCCTCCGGGCCAGCGTTCGGTTACATAATACATCCCGCAGCGGACCGCTTCCTGCAGGATAACTTCCTGCGCCTGTTTCTTGGTACCTACAAAAAGCACAAATTCGCCTTTTGCGGCGATTCCCATTAGGAAATCCCGGGCTTTCGTAAGGCATTCTTCGCTCTTTTCCAGGTCAATGATGTAAATACCGCTTCGTTGACCGAAGATGTATTGCTTCATCTTAGGGTTCCAACGCTTTGTTTGATGACCGAAATGTACTCCTGCTTCCAGTAACTGTTTGATTATTTCTGATGGCACTTCTTGTTCCTCCTTTAGACAACGTTTGCGGTCTGCCTACCAGGCGCTGTTCTTCCAGTCTGACAAAACCCGCTTTATCATCAACCATCGTGCACTCAAAAAAGCCTTTGAGGCAACAAATCATTAGGTTGATGTGGTTAATTTCTTCTTTAAACCTTATAAATCCTGTGAGAAGACAATTTGTGTAATTATAACGCTTTTTTTAGAAGATGCAACCTATTTTTTATGTTTATCTCTGCAATTCCTGCATCTGGTAGAGCTTCCTATATATTCCGTCTTTTAAAGCAATTAATTCTCCATGGGAGCCTTGTTCGACTATCTGTCCTTTATCCAACACAAGGATCCTATTGGCGGTCCTCACGGTAGAAAGCCTATGCGCGATAACAAATACCGTTCTTCCTTTAATCAAACAATCCAATGCGTGTTGCACAATACTCTCTGACTCCGAGTCAAGTTGAGAAGTCGCTTCATCAAGGATAAGGATGCTTGGATCTTTGAGCAATGCGCGGGCAATCGCAATCCGCTGGCGCTCCCCTCCCGAAAGTCGTAATCCTCTATCTCCTATCAAGGTCTGGTACCCTTGCGGAAGCTTTTGTATGAACTCATGGCAATAGGCCTTCTGTGCGGCAGCCATAACCTCTTCATCGGTGGCCTGAAGGTTCCCATATGCGATATTACCCCATATCGTATCATTAAAGAGAATCGTCTCTTGAGTCACTATACCGATGTGCTGACGTAACGAATGCAGGCTTACCTGTTTACTATCAATCCCGTCAATGAGGATCCTGCCCTTCGTAGGATCGTAAAAACGAGAGATTAAATCCAAAAGAGTCGTTTTCCCGCTACCGCTTGGCCCCACAATTGCCAACATCTGCGCTTTATTTATTTCCAGATCGATCCCTTTCAACACATCATTATCTCCGTAACTAAACCAGACGTCTTCGAAGACAATGCTCTCTTTAAACCCGGATAATGCTTCTGCGCCCGGCTTATCGACGACCGTAGGATCGGTCTCTAAAACCTCGTAGATACGTACGCTGGCGGCAACTGCCTGCTGGTTCAGGGAATGTACCTGGCTTAATTTCTTAAAAGGCCGTATCATTTGTAACAAGCAACCAAGAAACGCGCCAAAAACTCCAAAAGAAATCTTGCCTGCAATCACTTCCCTGCCTCCCCAGTAAAGCACCAGCATTGCGGCGACACACCCCAAAAGTTCAGTCGCGGGGCTCAAAAGCAATATCCGCTTTATCGATTTCATGGAAAGCTTATAATAATCCTGGTTTATCCGGTTAAACTTCTCTACCTCTTGCTGCTCCATGGTGAAAGACTTAACAATCCTGGTGCCGATTATGGTCTCATAGAGCAAAGAATTAATATCTGCCATACGCTCTTGGGAACGCTTTGAAAGTTTACGCAGCATCTTTCCTACCTTAACCATAGGAAGACTAATCAAAGGCAATAGAACAAAAACTATTAATGCCAGTTTGAAACTAATAACGAA
>JAHISH010000255.1 GCA_018818365.1 Candidatus Omnitrophota bacterium
CAGGCCACGTGAAGTAAGAGAGAGTGGCTTTTTTTTCTCCATATCAGCCTCCAGTTATTTTGGCGTGTACTTTGTGGAAATCGCTCGGCAACGATTCAAAACTGCCCCCTGAGGAAATATATATGTTCGCACAATCCTATCCCTGTACTAAAAAACGCTTGATTTTGCGTAAGGAATTACGTTGCATTATACTCCATATCGTGTGTGCTGACAACAAGTTTGTCACCGAAAAGTTTTGCTCTTTGTCCGCATATGAAAAAACCCTCGGCTTAATTGTATCTGCTGAGGGTCTTTCGTGCAAGAAAATGATTTAAAACTAACGGATTACGAACCCTTAGATCAATCGTTAATAAACCCCTGGATAATCCCTAATAATATCTCCGCTTTAAACGGCTTCTGCACATAAGAAACAGCACCTAATTCCGTGGCCTTTGTGATATCCTGTGCGTCCCTATGGGCAGTTAGCATTACTATGGGGATAGCGGCGGTTACCGAATCTGCCCTCAAAGCGCTGCACACCTGGAAACCATCCATCACCGGTAAGGACAAATCGAGGATGATCAAATCTGGCTTACTTTGCCTTACCTTTTCCAGTGCATCCTGGCCATCGCTTGAGGTAACAACATCATAGCCTTCAGCCATTAATCTTGACTGTACCAGCATTACAATATGTGGCTCATCATCGACCACCAAGATTTTCTTTGACATACCTCTCCTTAAAAGAACTTTTTGCCGACCCCATGATCAAGAAATACTCGAGTTTAGGATTGGGCAATTGCATAGGCAGAGAGACAAGCACGGAGTTCTTCTTCGGTCTTCCCGTCTGCGGGGTAATTCACGACTTCAAAGAATACTGCGTTACCGATATCCGCCTTCTCCTTGACTAAAATACCGGTGATTTTCTTGCGTATCCACTCGGCAACTCCATGAGCCTTTGATCTCTCTGTACCCGGGAGAACAATCATGATTGTCCGCATACCCTTAATCACTACATCAATACCCGATAGGCCTTGCTGCATGCATTGCTGGAGTGAACGCATAATCATTCCAACCGATTCTTCTCTAATCTCACCATGGCCTGCGCTAAGGTCATGGATACCAAAAATCATGACTGAAAAATCTCTCTTTCCCGCAATAGCGTCTCTTATTCCCCCGATTACATACTCCTTATAAAGCTGTACCGCGTTATACTTAGGAAGCGTAAAATGAAACTGCGTCCCCTTATGCAGGATGCTCTCTACCCAAATCTTTCCCTGGTGCATTTCCACAATGCTTTTACAGATATTCAAGCCTAGCCCAGTGCCCTTTTGACCCGAGCCATGTTGCCTGCCAAATTGCTGAAATTTATTAAATACATTCGGTAAATCCTCATCGGAAATACCTCTCCCGGTATCAATCACGGCGCATTCGATGCATGTGGGCTTTTCAACTATGGTGATGGTAATATGCCCTTGCGAGGTAAACTTCAAGGCATTCCCAATCAAATTAGTAAACACACGGATAATGGTATCCCGGTCGATATATGCCACCGCCGTCTCATCTGGAAACTGCGCGCGCAACGGGAGCGCATTTCTTTTGGCGACGGGCTCAAGAGACGTAATCACCCTTTTCGCCACATCCACTACGTCAAGTTCTTCTCTGACGAGGGAAAATTTACCGGCTTCTATTTTCGACGCATCCAGAAGGTCATCGACAATCCGTCTTAAACGCTCGACATCCTCAAGGCATAATTCTAAAAACTCTCTCTGACGAAGATTAATATCCCCCAACACCCCATCTAAAACCTGACAAACGGCTTCTTGAATAACGGTCAACGGAGTACGCAACTCATGGGATACGGTATTGATAAAGTCGGTTTTAAGCCTATCAAGCCCGCGGAGCGCTTCATTCTTCCTCTCAAGTTCTTTATAGAGTGCCTTAATCGATTCATTGGTCTTCGACATCCCCCACTGTTGTATCTCCAACTCTTCTTTTGTCCTCTTGAGTTCATCCTCCATACTTTTATATCGAGGCTCAAGGGCTGAGATCGCGGCGAGGCGTGCGTTTAACATCGCAATCTCTTCGATATAACTTTCTTTAGATCTTCCGTTATCTTCCAAGAATCATCCTTTCCCCTAGACCAATGCCTTAGACCAGTTTTTTAACTGCCTCTAACAAGAGTGCGCAGTCAGATGTTTTGGCGCAGTAATCATCAGCACCTGCCTTACGCGCACGTACCGCATCCACTGCATCCACCGAACCGGTGGTAATAATGATTTTTGGCTTCTGCTCCCCAAGAACTTTCCTAATCTGACTGCAGGCATCGAAACCGTCACTGTCAGGAAGCACGGTATCGGAGATCACCAGATCAGGTTTATCTTCTACCGCCCTCTTAACTCCTTGGGAGACATCCCCCGCATTAGTAATTTGACTATATCCGGCGCGAGTCAGATATCTAGTCGCCAAAAGTAGATCAATCTCATTATCCTCAATTATTAAGATTCTGACATCTTTTTTCTCTTCCATCACCTTATCCTTTCATCGTTACAGATCAGGCCCCACATCGAGCCCTTGTTTCTTTAAAGCCCTCTTTACCTCTTCTTCTGAGACAACCCCCTCTTCAACAAGAATTTGCCCTATTTTCTTCTTCTCCTGAATCTTCTCGGGGATAGTGAAATAGAATGCAGCTCCTTTCCCAATCTCAGATTCCACCCAAAGCTGCCCCTGGTGGTCATCAATGACCTTCTTTACTATGCTTAAACCTGCACCCGTGCCCTCGTATTCGCTCTCGTTATGGAGCCGCCTAAAAATTTCGAATATTGCCTGATGATGTTTCTTGTCAATACCGATACCGTTGTCTTTTACGTGAAATTCGTGCGAGGCATCTTTCCGATGATAGCCAATCTCCACGTGCGGCTTTGAATCTTTGTTCTTTGAAGAAAATTTGATGGCATTACTCACTAGGTTTAAAAAAACCTCTTCCATCTTGATTCTATCGCAACGAACCATCGGGAAGTCTTCTGCAATTATTAGTTCCACCCCAAGTTTCTTAATATCGAATTCTAACCGCACCACCACCGATGCAATCAAGGCACGGATATCGACATCTTCGTACGGATTCTTGATGCGGCTGATCCTCGAAAGCGTCAACAGATCATCGATTAACGCCTTCATCCGTACGGCAGCATCTCGAATCTTACATAGATAATCCTTTCCTTGCGTGTCAAGCGTATCGGCATAATCCTGCACGAGAATATTGGCCAAACCATCAATACCGCGCAAAGGAGCCCTGAGGTCATGCGAAGCCGTATAGACAAAACTATCCAACTCCTTATTCGCCGCCTCTAGTAACCTTTTTTGCTCTTCAACTTCAGATTTTTTTTTCTCGACGATTGATTTGGCCTCCACGAGTCGGTCCGTCATATAATTAAATGATTGGGCTAATTCTCCGATTTCATCCCGCGTGTCTATGTGTACCCGCGCAGAAAGATTCCCCTCAGAGATAGTCTTGGAAGTAGAGGTGAGGTTTTTGATAGGGTTTGATATGGAACGGGCAATACCAATCGCGGAGAATATTACCACCAGCAAAATCAATGCACTCATCCCAAGAAGCGTATTTCTTAACCTATTCGCAGGAGAGAAAACTTCGGCAGCATCCATCTTCACCACCATCCCTACGCGAAAGGTCGGCAAATACCTCCAAACCGCAAAAACCTTTTTCCCGCGATAGTCAACATACGTATCCGCTCCCTTCTCTCCCTGAAGGGCCTTCTGAAAAATAGATGCCTCCTTCGAACCATTGCGTAGTATCCCTTTTTTGAGCGCGGCTAAGGGGTCAAAGCGCGTCGGCGTAATAAAAACCACCTCATCCACGTTTTTTGTGGCGATAAGTGTTTCTCCCGTCTCACCTAAGCCTGCGTAGTCTTTATTAAATTCGGATAACCCCTGGTTGCTGACCTGGGCAACCACAACCCCTATCAGGGATGGGCCCTTAAGAACCGGAAAGGCG
>JAHISH010000256.1 GCA_018818365.1 Candidatus Omnitrophota bacterium
GTACGGGTAGTATCGATCGCAGGTAAGTTCTTAAAGCCGCCGATGGTTTTGATATGGTTATCTTTGACCATAATCATTTCGTCGAGTCTCGATCGGTGGTTGTCTCCTCCTCCTATGCGCACCGCATATTTCTCTAAGGAGCGCAATCCCGGGAAGGTCTTGCGGGTATCGAGGATTTTGACAGGGTACGGTTTAATGCGTTCGACATATTGGCGAGTTGTCGACGCAATTCCCGAAAGAAAGCTCATCAGATTCAGCGTGACCCGTTCAGCACCGAGAATAGATCGGGCGTCTCCGTACATGCGCGCCAGCAGCGTGCCGCTGTGCACCTTTGTTCCTTCTTTGACCAAGGCAACGAAGGAAATATTCTTATCTTTTATCCGCAATACTGTTCTTGCTATTGAGAGCCCGCAGACGACTATCGATTCTTTTGCCAGGAGTACTGCTTTGATCTTTTTCCCGGCGGGGATTACGGTGTGGCTGGTAATGTCTCTTGTGCCGATATCTTCCCGGAGCGCGTGGATGCAGATTCTTCCGATTTCTTTCTCAGATAACAAAGGCGTGTTCATGTGCCGGCGATATCCTCTTTAATGGTTTCTAAACGCTTCAATTCGTCTTCAAGGGTGCGCTTGCTTTCGGTCTCTTTCTCCACGACTTCTTTCGGGGCTTTTTTGAGGAAATCATGATTTTTCAGACGTTGCTCTTTAGAAGAAATCGACTTTTTCACCTGTGCGATCTTGGTTTCGATCTTCCCCTTTTCTTTCGCTATATCGATGATCCCGCCGAAATGCAGATACAGATCAATCCCTTTGGTTACGGCGCTAAGCGTCGCTGAAGGTTTTTGGTTTTTTTCAAGTATCATCAGGCTGCTGATCTTGGCAAGTGTCTGCAGAATACGTTTATTTTGCACGACCAGCATTGCGTGTGTCTTGGTATGAGGGAAGAGTGAGACGGTGACGCTATTTTCAAGGGGGATTTCTAGGTTGGCGCGCATATTCCTGATCTGTGAGATGATCGCGAAAAGGTTTTCCGCCTGTTTCTCCACTTTTTTGTCGATAATCTGTTCTTGTATATGTGGCCAGGTTTGTGTCATGATACTCAAGGGTTCTTGTGACGGGGCTGCGGGAACACATAATTTTTGCCATATTTCTTCGGTCACAAACGGCATATACGGATGTAGTATCCTTAAAAATTTCTCAAGCACCTTATACATGACTATTTGATTCTGCCGGTCGGCAATATCGGGTTTGATTATCTCCAGATACCAGTCGCAGAATTCATGCCAGAAGAATCCGTACAGAAGATTAGCCGCTTCGTTGAAACGGTACTGCGCCAGATTCTTTTCGACAGCTTTCAGTAGAGAATAAAATCTGCTTAAGATCCAACGGTTCGCAAGGCTTAATTGTTCTTTCTGGAAGAATACGCAGAGGTCGGTTGAGATAACGCATCGGTTGAGGTGCGTAATAATGAAACGTGAGGCGTTCCAAATCTTATTCGCGAAGTTTCTCCCTTGTTCAAACCGCTCTTTAGAGAGATAGACATCTTGGCCTTGCGAGGTGATGGAAATCAAGCTGAATCGTAGGGCACAAGCCCCGTACTCATTGATGATTTCCAGGGGGTTGATAACATTCCCTAACGATTTAGACATCTTCTTCCCTTCAATATCGCGCACCGTTCCGTGAATATAGACATCGCGAAAAGGAATATCTCCCATGAATTCCAGCCCCGCCATGATCATGCGCGCCACCCAAAAGAAAATGATTTCCGGTGCGGTTACCAGAACATGAGTAGGGTAAAAATACTTTAAATCTTCTTCAGGAAGTGTTCCTCTGGGGGATTTTTCTTTAAGTTTTGGCCAGTAGAAGGTGGCAAACGGCCACAACCAACTGGAGAACCAGGTATCAAGTACGTTTTCATCTTGGATAAGGTTCTTTGAGCCGCACGCGCGGCAGGCATCCGGCTGAGTAGCCGAAGCGAAGACTTCCTTTTTGCAATCGAAACAATACCATAAAGGGATGCGGTGCCCCCACCAGATTTGCCGGGAGATGCACCAATCCTGGATATTCTCCATCCAATTAAGATACACTTTAGTCCATCGGCGGGGATAAAATTTTATTTTTCCTTTTTTTACCGCCTCGATCGCCGGTTTCGCCAGGGGCTTCATCTTCACAAACCATTGCCAGGAAAGATATGGCTCTATGATCGTGTGACAGCGGTAACAATGGCCCGCAGATAAAACATGCGCTTCAGTTCTTTCTAGTAATTGTTTTTCTTTTAGGTCTTCTAAAATCACTTCCCTGGCTTGGAACCTATCCATATTTTGATATTTGCCCGCAGACTCGTTCATCCGCGCATCAGGATGCATCACGTTAATAAACTCAAGGAAATGTTTCTTTCCTAATACATAATCGTTAGGGTCATGTGCAGGGGTGACCTTGACTGCCCCTGTTCCGAATTTCATATCTACCATGGGGTCAGCGATGATCTTGATCTCCCGGTTCATCAGAGGAAGCAGGATAGTCGCACCTATTAATTTCTTATACCTTTTGTCTTTTGGGTTGACCGCAACCGCAGTATCTCCCAGCATTGTTTCCGGCCTTGTCGTGGCGACCACCAGATAGTGTGACGGGTCATCATTAAGAGGATAACGCAGATAATAGAGGTGCCCTTCTACCTGGTGATGCGGCGCCTCTTCATCTGAGAGCGCGGTCTGGCAACGAGGGCACCAATTAATGACTTTATTATCTCGATAAATAAGCCCTTTATTCCAGAGGGCAATAAAGACGTATTTTACCGTTTCGGAATATTCCTGGTCCATGGTAAAGCGAATACGCGACCAATCGCAGGAGGACCCTAATTTCTTAAGTTGTCGAATAATGGTTGATCCGTATTCTTCTTTCCATTGCCAGACGCGTTCTATAAACTTTTCTCTGCCTAGGTCTTGGCGTTTGATTCCTTCTTTCGCAATTGTTTTTTCGACCACATTCTGCGTCGCAATCCCCGCATGGTCGGTTCCCGGCATCCAGAGGCATTCTTTTTGTTTCATTCGGTGATAGCGGATCAGGATGTCCTGAATCGTATTGTTCAGGGCATGTCCCATATGGAGGATCCCGGTTACATTCGGAGGAGGAATGACTATCGTGAACGGTTCTTTGGAGGAATTTGGATGCGCGGCAAAAAGGCTATTTTCCGACCAATAGCGGTACCAGGCGTCTTCAGTCTGCTGAGGATTATATTGTTTTAAAGAGCTCTTCATCCATTCTCTATTTTGTGCCTACGTTATCTTTGAGTAATTTATATTCAACACTATCGACTAGCGCTTGCCAACTGGCTTCGATTATGTTCTCGGAGACTCCGATGGTATTCCAGGTATCTTGTTCGTCTTGCGATTGAATGAGTACCCGCACCTTTGCGGCAGTGCCGGCTTTTTCATCGAGTACGCGCACCTTGAAATCAGAAAGATGCATTTTTGCAAGCGTGGGATAAAAATCCTTCAAGGCTTTGCGCAGCGCATTATCCAGGGCGTTGACCGGTCCGTCCCCTTCTGCGGCAGTATGCTCGTGGGTCTTGTGTACCTTTACCTTTATAATTGCCTCCGAGGTGATCTTTTTATTTGATTGTTTCTCTACTACTACGCGGAATCCCTCGAGTTCAAAGAACTTTTTGAATTTGTTCAGCGTTTTCTTCAAGAGCACTTCGAAAGATGCTTCTGCTGCTTCAAAGTGATATCCTTGGTGTTCTAATTTCTGCAGGAGTTTAAGGATCTTCTGTGTTTTAGGGTCATCGCGCGTAAGGTTTAGATTCAAGGCTTTCGCGCGCAGCATGACGCCGGTCTTGCCCCCTAATTCCGAGACCAGGATCCTTCGGCGGTTGCCGATCAACGCAGGGTCGGCATGCTCATAGGCTTTAGGATTTTTCATTATCGCATTGATATGCATGCCGCCTTTGTGCGCGAATGCGGATAGGCCCACATAGGGTTGGTCGTTACGCTGTTTCATATTGCTGATTTCGCTGATAAAATGAGAAACCTTTGTAAGTTCTTTAAGTTTTTCATCGCGTATACAATCGATCTTCATTTTTAATTTAAGATTTGCGATGATAGGGATAAGGTCGGCGTTGCCGCAGCGTTCTCCGTAGCCGTTAATTGTCCCTTGTACCATATCGGCGCCTGCTTCTATTGCGGCAAGGGAGTTGGCAACGGCGACATCCGCGTCATTATGGCAGTGGATCCCTATGCCGACCTGGAGGCGGGGTTTTATCTCTTTGATTACCGTAGCTATCTCGTAGGGGAGCGTACCGCCGTTCGTATCGCATAATACGATCTTACTTGCGCCGGCCTCTTGCGCGCAGTCTAAACATTTCAGGCTATATTCTTTATTCGCACGATAGGCGTCGAATAAGTGCTCGGCATCATACAACACCGTTCTTCCCTGCGCGACCAGAAATCTGACTGTATCGCGGATCATCTCGAGATTCTCTTCTAGGGATGTCTTTAGGACATCACTGATATGCAGGTCCCATGTTTTTCCGACGATGGTAATTATCTTTACTTGTGATTTAAGCAGCGCTTTAAGATTGGCATCCTGATCTGCCCGTGTATGTGCGCGTCTGGTCATGCTAAAAGCTACTAATTGTGATTTTTTAAGCGACCTTTTTGCCATGCGTAAATAAAACTCCATATCTTTCGGGTTGGAGCCAGGCCACCCCCCCTCGATGTAATGGATGCCTAAGGTATCTAATTCTCGTGCAATCGCGATTTTGTCCATTACCGAATAAGAGATGCCTTCTCCTTGAGAACCATCGCGAAGGGTTGTATCGTATAAAGTAACCTTAGTCATTGTCGGCCTCTTTCTATCGACTTAATCCGAAGCTTTTATGTAATTGCGTAACTGCCGTTTCAGTGAATCTCTTCTCTATGATGCAGGAGATGCTGATATCGGACGTAGAGATCATTTTGATGTTGATTTTATTATTCGCAAGGATTTCAAACATCTTCGCGGCCACCCCCGGATGTGATTTCATCCCTACTCCTACAATTGATATGCGCGCGATATCGAGGTCTTCCAGTACTTCACCGGTGCGAAGTTTCCTGGCGACCTGTGTAAGTACTTTCATGGCCTTTCCCGAGGTCGACTTGTTGACGGTAAAGGAAATATCGGTCTTGCGGGTATGGCTTACGTTCTGTACGATCATATCGACGCTAATGCCGGAATCAGAGAGTTTCTTGAATATCTTTGCCGCCACCCCGGGCTTATCCGGCACATCGCATATAGTGATCTTTGTCTCGTGTTTGTTGATGGTAATGCCGCTTATGAGTACATCTTCCATCCTCTTTGCCTCCTTAATGATCATAGTCCCGCTTTGTGGTGAAAATGATGAGCGTACATGTATGGGGACGTTAAACTTTTTTGCAACTTCGATGGAACGGGCCTGCATGACTTGAGCTCCAAGTGAGGCCATCTCCAGCATCTCATCGTACGTAATCGCATTGAGTTTCTTGGCCTTCGGTTCGATACGGGGGTCGGTGGTGTATACGCCTTTTACGTCGGTATAGATTTCACATTCGTCTGCACCAAGTTCTTTTGCCAATGCCACTGCAGTTAAGTCCGACCCGCCGCGGCCAAGAGTCGTAATGTCGTGATTTGATGTTATCCCTTGGAATCCTGCGACAATCACGATTCTGCCTTTCTGTAATTCTTCTTTGATTTTTTGCGCATTGATCTGGATGATCCTGGCGCGGGTGTGGCTGGTGTCGGTAATAATTCCTCCTTGCGCACCGGTAAACGAAATCGCTTCGAATCCTAATTTGTGGATTGCCATCGCCAGAAGCGCGACGGAGATTTGTTCGCCCGTCGCAAGAAGCATATCCAGTTCTCTTTCTGATGGATCTGTCGTGATTTTTTGGGATAGTTCAATTAGCTCGTCTGTGGTATCACCGAGGGCAGAGACGACTACGACTAGATCGCAATTCTTTTTCTTGTAACTAGTTATCCGCTTTGCGACGTTTTGGATACGCTCGACATTTGCAACTGAAGACCCGCCGAATTTCTGGATAATTAAACGTCTGTGCATAGAAATTATTTCTCCTTCTGTGGGGATAAGAGTGGTAACGCTTTTCCTACTTCCCAAAGCATGGATTTTTCCAAATCTAGTATCTTTAAATCTGTTCGTTCCGTATAAAGAATTCCATTAACTCGTGGCCTTTCGGGAAGACCAAATCGGATCTTACGGCTTCTTTTTCTGAAAACCCCGCGAATCCTCTGGCAATAATGTTTTTTCCGTATATCCCGAATAAAACTTCATCGGCAACATGGGTTTTAAGCGAAATTGGGGTCGCATGGTCAGGCAGGACCATGATTCTAAAGTTCTTTTTTTGTTTATACGCTGCTAATACGGTTCCGACAATTAACTGATCAAACCGTTCGATTGCGGTGATTTTCTCGCGCAGATCTCCGTTATGCCCTGCTTCGTCAGGGGCTTCTACGTGCACGAACGTAAAATCGTGGTCTTCTAGGGTTTTAAGTGCGGCATTCGCTTTCCCGAGGTAATCAGTATCGTAGTATCCGGTTGCCCCCGGAACATTAATTACTTCTAATCCGATAATCTTTCCCAGGCCTTTAATCAAATCTACCGCAGAGATAACGCTTCCGGTTAACCCAAATTTTTCTTGGAATTGAGGGAATGCCGGTTTCTTGCCTTGTCCCCAGAGCCAGATCATATTCGCGGGGTTTTCTTTAAGGTCAACGCGTACATGATTGATCTCTTGTTTCACAAGAATTCCCTGGGATTCTTCCATAAGGCTGGTTAAGAAATCCGCATTGTTCCCCTTTGGAAAGTTTTTACGCAAGGCTTGCCCGGTAATATCATGAGGTGGTTTACAGCGTACTTTCTCCAACCCTTCGGTGGTGCCTCCTTTTACTACCATGACGTGCCGGTAACTGACTCCTCTATGAAAGCTGATACGGGGACTCCCTAATTCGTGATTGAGGGCATCAATCAAGGGAATTGCTTCTTTGGTGCTTATGTGTCCCGCGCTATAATCTGCCAGGATATCTTGCTGGGTGGTAATCAGGTTACAGCGAAACGCGACATCTGTCTTTTCTAATTCGATCCCTAAGTTTGCCGCTTCCAATGGTCCTCTCCCGCTATAATAGTGCTGGGGATCGTATCCCAATATCGCGATATTGGCAACATCCGACGCAGGGCTCATCTTTTTCGGGATGGTCTTGACTCTTCCTAATCTTCCTTGGGCAGCGATAAAATCCATATGGGGAGTACGCGCAACTTCCAGAGGAGTGCGTCCTCCCAGTTGGTCCATAGGGTAATCTGCCATTCCGTCGCCTACTAAAAGAATATATTTCATTCTATTTTTGAATTCTTTCCGATATATTGGATAAGTTCACTTACCAATTCTTGTTTGTTCTGTACGGTATTCACCACTTGCTGCGGGCCTTTGAGAATATACGCCGTATAGCTTTTTCCACCGGAGGTATTGGCAACTACTAAGTCACAGCAGCTCTTCTTAAAAAGGCAACTGCTTTTTTTAAGGAGTTTTGCTTTTTTTGCA
>JAHISH010000257.1 GCA_018818365.1 Candidatus Omnitrophota bacterium
GAAGGATCTTTCCGACATCCGTCTGCTCAAGATACGGATCGATAATCTCGCGTGCCGAATCCGGACGCAAATTTACCCAGAAACTTTTATTGGGAAGCGTAAGGCCTATTAAGAAATAATTAAGGAGAGTGCGGGTTTCAGCTGTAAGCGAAACACTTTCCTTAAAGTTGTTACTTTGTAGCTCTGACGGAAAATGTCCCACGCCTGTTTGCGGGAACAAGTTTTTCAGATAATCGCCTCTGTCTAAAATAAGATAATAATCAGCGCGCGAAGGGTCAAATTGGAGTGAACGCAAATGAAGCGGCCGGAAAGTTTCTTTGGGTAGTCCAGCGCCTAAAGCAGCAAAATGACTACTCAAATCAAACTCAGCAATAACCTGCGCCAAGCAAGGCTGCTGGAAGACTAGACAGAATGCCAGAACGAGCGAAATGAATCTTATTATTGGATTGTTTTTCATCACGATTGTTTGTTGCGAGTGAGGGCTCCTCAGCCGTTGTATCATTTAAAGTATACTTTATAGGTAAGCGATATCAATAGCGTTAAGGGGTATTTTGGAAAGCGGTTTCCTTGGGATATAAAGCTATGGTGAACAATAAGTTATAATATATTTTGATGAATCTTCTAAGCTCAGGGACGGTTCTGAAGTCGTTCTCAAAAGTGTCCCCATCTTTTCTTTAGGGGACACTTCTTATCTTGAGCTCAGAACCGTCCCTAAAGAGATGGGAGGACGGATGTGCCCATAAGGTAGGAATCGATTTGATGCGCGGCGCGGCGACCTTCGGATATCGCCCAGACAATCAACGACTGCCCGCGGCGCATGTCTCCTGCAGAAAATACACCTTTAACCGAAGTCATATAAGAGGCATCGGTCTTGACATTTCCTCTTGCATCTAACTCTACTTTCAAATTATCTAAAAGCCCCTCTTTTTGAGGAGCAACAAACCCTAACGCCAAGACGACTAAATCCGCTTCGATCTGGAAATTTGAGCCGCTCTCTTCTTTCATCTGTATGCACCCTGTGCTATCTTTTTCAAAACGCACCTTTACGCACGATAATTTTTCCACACATCCCTTTTCTCCGATGAACTTCTTGGTCAATACCGACCACTTGCGCTCTCCCCCTTCTTCGTGGCTACTTGAAGTCTTTAAGAGTATCGGATACTTCGGCCATGGAAAATCATCAGTGCGGCAGGTTGCCGGTTGATCCAATAATTCTATCTGCGTAATACAGGAGGCTTTCTGCCTGTGAGCTACTCCCATGCAATCCGCACCGGTATCTCCACCACCGATAACAACAACTCGCTTATTCTTTGCATCAATCAATACGTCAGGAGAAACTTTTGTGCCCTCAATCCTTGAATTGGATTGAATAAGATACTCCATCGCAAAATGAATTCCTTTTAAATCTCTTCCCTCGATCTTTAAATCGCGCGGGGTACGGCAACCGCCAGTAAGGCATATCGCGTCAAATTCTTTATGCAATTTTGCCACGCTATAATCTCTTCCTACCTCAATACCATTCTCGAAAACAATCCCCTCTTTTTTAAGAAGCGCGATACGCCGATCAAGTATCTTCTTCTCAAGCTTAAAATCCGGAATACCGTACCGCAAGATCCCGCCGGGCTTCTTATCTTTCTCAAAAACGACTATCTTGTGCCCTGCGCGATTCAATTGCTGCGCACAGGAAATCCCCGCAGGCCCTGAACCAACAACTGCTATTGTTTTTCCGGTGCGCTTTTTCGGAGGACGCGGCTTAATCAATCTGTGGCTAAACGCATACTCAATAATCCCCAATTCATTTTCGCGGATAGTGACCGGGTCATCATTAATCCCTAACACACAGGCATATTCACAGGTTGCAGGGCAGACCCTTCCGGTAATCTCCGGGAGATTGTTAGTCGCATCCAACAACTGAAAAGCTTTTCCCCATTGGCCGCGGGATACTAAATCATTCCACTCCGGAATAAGATTACCAACAGGACACCCCCAATGGCAGAACGGCACCCCGCAATCCATGCAACGGGACGACTGCTCTTGGGAATGCGACTTCTTCGGAGGAAGATTTATCTCGCAGAAATCACTCAGCCGCTCGCAGACCGGACGGTACTCTGCGTGTTGGCGTTTGACCTTTAAAAAACCTTTGATATCTCCCATAGAAACTCCAATTACCTTAGAGACAGTCCCCGCAGAAAGCGGGACACCAAACCATCTGATAAGTTTGGGTGCCTCAGCCTTCGGGGATAGACCCTGTTCGATTAACCATCTGAAACCTCAGCAATATCAGACTTTTTCACTTGTTCTTTATGTTCTAAAACTCTCTTATACTCAATCGGCATTACCTTAACAAACTTCTTAGTTTCATGCGCGAAATTATCGTATAAACGTTTCCCCAACGAGCTATTAGTATACCGGTAATGGTTCTCTAAAAGCTTCTTTACCGTTGATACATCCTCGGAAAGAAGTTTTTCTAATCTAACCATCTCTAAATTGCACTTCTTCTTGAAATCTCCTGCCACGTCATACACATAGGCGACTCCGCCGGACATACCCGCGGCAAAATTCCTCCCTGTTGCGCCCAAAACCACCACGCGCCCGCCGGTCATATACTCGCACCCATGATCTCCTACTCCTTCCACAACCGCATATAACCCGGAATTACGAATACAGAATCGCTCTCCCGCTACTCCACAAAGATATGCTTCGCCGGTAATAGCGCCATAGAAAGTAGTATTTCCAAGAAGGATATTCTCTTGTGGCACATAGGTAGCTTTTTTATCGGGATAGATAATGATTTTCCCGCCCGAGATACCCTTACCCACATAATCATTGGCTAATCCTTCTAATTCAAAAGTAACTCCCTTGGCAAGCCACGCGCCGAAACTCTGTCCAGCAACTCCTTTAAATTTGAAATGAATGGTCTCTTCTTGAAGGCCTTCCTCACCAAAACGACGGCATACTTCTCCGCTTAACATTGCGCCACAGGTACGGTCGGAATTGCGGATGGCAAGTTCCTGATAGACCTTTTCTTTTCTTTCTAATGCCGGTTGTGCGCGCGCAATAAGTTCTCTATCCAGGATTTGTTCAATCCCGTGGTCCTGCGTCTTTGTGCAGTAGACTTCAACTGAATCAGCGACTAGCGGCCGATAGAAAATACGGGAGTAATCAATTGCCTTAGCTTTAGGCGGAAGGATATCATGATTTAACTCCAATAAATCGGTTCTGCCGACCATCTCACTGATACTGCGCACTCCCAACGAAGCCATAATCTCACGTAGCTCTCTGGCCACAAAATTAAAATAATTCACCAAATGATCCGGATTGCCTTGAAATCTTTTTTCCAACTCCGCATCTTGAGTAGCCACCCCTACCGAACAATTATTCAGATGGCAATGACGCAACATCACACATCCTAAGATAATCAATGCTGCCGTACAAAAACCGAATTCTTCAGCGCCTAATAATGCCGCAATCGCTACATCGCGCCCGGTGCGCATCTGTCCGTCAGTCTGAAGGCGCACGCGGCTGCGCAGATCATTTAACACAAGCGTCTGATGGGTCTCGGAAATTCCCAGCTCCCAGGGAAGACCGGCATGTTTAATCGAACTCAAAGGTGAGGCGCCAGTGCCGCCGTCTCCTCCAGAAATTAAAATCATATCCGCATGTCCTTTGGCAACGCCGGCTGCGATTGTGCCCACTCCAATTTCAGATACAAGTTTCACGCTTATGCGCACGCGGGGATTTACATTCTTCAAATCAAAGATCAACTGCGCCAAATCCTCGATCGAATAGATGTCATGGTGCGGAGGAGGAGAAATTAAAGTTACTCCCGGCGTGGTATAGCGCGTGCGCGCGATAATTTCGCTGACCTTATGTCCGGGAAGCTGACCTCCTTCTCCAGGCTTTGCTCCCTGGGCGATCTTTATCTGCAATTCATCGGCATTGATTAAATAGTTTGTGGTTACGCCAAATCTCCCGGAAGCGACTTGTTTTATAGCACTTCTCTTGGAATCTCCGTTAGGTAAAGGGACAAAACGCATAGGCTCCTCCCCTCCTTCACCGGTATTAGACTTTCCCTTGATACGGTTCATAGCGATGGCAATCGATTCATGCGTTCCTCGACTGATCGAACCAAAACTCATCGCACCCGTCGCAAAACGTTTCATGATCTCTTCTTCCGACTCTACCTGTTCGAGCGTAATAGCAGCTCCCTTCTTAAAACGTATAATACTGCGCAAGGTCGTCGGATTCTTAGATTGGTCGTTAATTAAACGGGCAAATTCCTGATAACGCGCCGGATTATTGGTCTTAGTCGCCTCCTGCAGCACGGCAATACTTTCCGGATTCCATAAATGATGCTCCCCGTCACGCCTCCATTGATAGAGCCCGCCGCTGGATAAAAACGGCGCTTCAATACTCTGCGGACCAAATGCCTCCTGATGAGGAGCAATGGTCTCTTGCGCAATTACTGCAAGGGTGGCTCCGCCGATACGCGAAACCGTCCCAGGAAAATACCGTTGGATAACTTCCTGATGCAATCCCACTGCTTCGAATATCTGCGCTCCGCGGTAACTCTGCAAGGTTGAAATCCCCATCTTAGAGAGAATCTTTTTAATCCCCTTGGTTACTGCTTTTCGATAATTCTCAAGGGCTTTTTTCTTCTCTAACTTCAACTCTTTCTCTTCTATCATCTTTTCGATACTGGAATAGGCAAGATAGGGATTAATAGCTCCTGCCCCGTACCCAAAAAGAAGCGCAAAATGATGTACCTCGCGCGGCTCCGCACTCTCGATAATCAAGGCAACCTGCGCGCGTGAGGCCTGTGAAACCAAATGCGCATGAACCGCGCCTACTGCCAAAAGCATAGGAAGCGCCGCATACCGGCAGTTGACTCCACGATCACTTAATACCACAAAAGGATACCCTTGGCGGGTAGCCTCTTCTGCTTCACGGCAGATTTCGCGCAGCCTTCTAGAAAAATCCTTCTGCGGATTCTTGCCTATTGAAAAAAGAACAGAAATAGTCTTTGTCTTAAATCCCCGTTTGCCTATGGTCTTTAGGCAACGAAGTTCTTCGTTGGTCAAAATGGGGCTCTCCAGATGGATCTTTTGGCTATGCGCGGGGGTCTCGTCTAATAAATTCCGGCGGAATCCCATAAAACAATCTAAACTCATCACCACTTCTTCCCGTAATGGGTCGATCGCAGGATTGGTTACCTGCGCAAAAAGCTGTTTAAAGTAATCGTAGAGACGTTTGTTCCTATTAGAAAGTACCGCACAGGGAATGTCATTCCCCATTGAACCTACCGGTTCCTGCCCACTCTCTGCCATTGGGCCGATAATGGTCTTCAGATCCTCGCGGGAGTAGCCAAAGGCTTTCTGTAAAGGCAGGATATTTGTCTTTTGTTCTGCGTTTAGACGCGAAGGCAATAATTCCTTCAACTCAATAAGGTTATTCTTCAACCACTGCGCATAAGGTTTACGGATGGCCATCGCATGCTTTAACTCGGCGTCATCGACAATTCTTCCTTCCTGGGTATCGACAAAGAATATTTTCCCCGGCTCAAGGCGTAACGATGCGCGGATTCTCTCCGGGGGGATATCGGCAACCCCCACCTCTGAAGCCATCACCACCAGATCATCTTTAGTGACCAGATACCGCGCGGGACGAAGGCCATTTCTATCAAGGATCGCTCCGATCCTGGTCCCGTCGGTAAACGCGATTGCAGCGGGCCCATCCCACGGTTCCATAAGACAAGCATGGTAACAATAGAAAGATTTCAGTTCCTTAGGCAATTCATCATTATGCTCCCATGCCGCGGGAATAAGCATGCTCATGGTATGCTCCAAAGACCTGCCCGAAAGCACTAAAAGTTCGAAAATATTATCAAGGCTTGCGGAATCGCTCCCTCCGGGTACAATGACTGGCTTTAATTTCTTGATATCCTTACCGAACAATTTGCTTTCAAGCATCCTTTCTTTTGCCCGCATCCAATTGATATTCCCGCGCAAGGTATTGATCTCGCCATTATGCGCAAGAAAACGGAATGGCTGCGCCAAATCCCAGGTGGGGAAAGTATTGGTGCTATAGCGTGAGTGCACCAGACACAACGCACTCTTCATACGCGCATCCTTCAGATCCAGGAAGAATTGATCCATCTGAGAAGGCATCAAGAGCCCTTTATAGATGAGGGTGCGGCAAGAAAGATTGGTAATATAGAAAAATGCTTTTTGTTTAAGTGATGAAGTGTGAATCAAAGTTTCAACCTGCTTCCTGATACAATAGAGTTTGCACTCAAAGGCAAGCTGATCTTTGATCGTAGAATCTCTGGCTATAAAGACCTGCTCAATGACCGGCTGGTTATCACGGGCAGTCTTTCCTATCGTTGAACTATCAACAGGAACCATGCGCCAGCCAAGTAAGATCTGGCCTTCTTCTTTGATGATGCGAGTGAACTGTTCTTTACAGAATCTCCGTTGCTTGGCATCTTGAGGCAAAAAAACTAACCCTACCCCATAGGCCCCTGGTTCAGGTAACTTGATTCTTTCTCCGGGACAGACCGCTTCAAAGAATTCATGAGGTATTTGAATTAAGATCCCTGCTCCGTCGCCGGTCTCGGGGTCAGCGCCGGTTGCACCGCGATGGGAAAGGCGATTGAGTACCGAAAGGCCCTGTGCAATAATCTGACAAGAGATCCTCCCCTTTATATCGCAGACAAACCCCACCCCGCAGGAGTCATGTTCGTAGCGGCAGTCATAAAGCCCAAATTTCTCTAGCCTATCCTGATTATTCATCTTGTTTTATATTAAATGTACTATGTTTAATGTCTCAACATTAAACTTTAAACTCGATACTTTCTTCTTCTCAATTATTGTTTATACCTAGTAGGGCTAATCCCTAATTTCTTGACCTTCGCCCTGACAGTATTACGGTTTAATCCTAAAATCCGCGCAGCTTTAAGCTGGTTACCCTCGGTACGTTGGAGCACATGCTCAATAAGCGGCTTTTCAATTACTTCAAGGAGAGACTTATATAATACACCTTTTTTCTCCTCGTAAAAAGCATCTTCTAATTCGATAAGCTTATCGCGCAAGGTGACTGTCGGCTCCCGGCCGACCTTCTTAATAACCTTCAGGATATTCTCCTGCTTGGTAATATCCATATTGAAATTACCCTTCTCCTGCAGCATCTTATCAAGCAACTCCTTTATTTTTTCTTCGTTATCGACGATAAGCACGGTAATCATTGCTCTCCAATCACTTTATGCCCAACATTTAAGCATTAGAAATTTAAAAAAATAACCTTACCGGCCCGTTGAAGGCCACCAATGAATACTTGTCGCTTCAAATATCCAGCTTTTAGGGCCCCGAGAAACCTCGGAATTAAGACTTTAGTCTGAGGGGGTTTATTTCACAAAGAGCATCTCGCGGTATTTCGGTAACTCCCACTCTTCGTCAGAGACTACACACTCCAACGCATCTACATGTTTTCTGATATGCTCCATAAGAGGCTTTAATTCCTCAAAATAAATCTTGGCGCGTTTCTCACCGTCAAACTTCTGTGCTTTCTCTAAGAGGCTCGACATCTCTTTGGTATTACGCCGCACATAATAAATCATCGAGAGCACTTCATTAAGATGATTCTTTAAATCAGTGAATGCCGCCGCATCGATCTTACAACCGCCGCTTTTCTTCAATGCAATCAAAGCTCCGAGATTATCTGAGATTAACTTCTCGTATTGCAACCCTGCCGGAACAATATTGGCATTGACCATCTCATGGAGGGTATTAGCTTCTATCTCTAAGACCAGATTATAGGTGTGTATCCAGATATGGTGCCGCGCGATAAGCTCCTCTTTGGAAAAGACCTTATACTTCTCAAAAAGCTGGATATTCTCTTTCTGGGTTAAGGCCTCAAGCGCTTCATAGGTAGAAGCCACATTAGGAAGCCCTCGTTTCTTTGCCTCCTTTACCCACTCTTCGGCATAGTTATTGCCTTCGAAACGGACATGTTTAGTCTCTTTAATAAGCTGCGCCACGACTTTCAGCACTGCCGAGCTGAAATCCTTACCCTGCAGTTCTTTCTTTATTCTCTCCGCCACATAGTCCAGCGAATCGGCGATAATTGTATTGATCACGGCAATGGGGGTGGAAATATTCTGAGATGAGCCTACAGCCCTGAATTCAAACTTGGCTCCGGTAAAGGCAAACGGAGAAGTGCGGTTGCGGTCAGTAGAATCTTTATTGAATTTCGGCAGGCGGGCTATCCC
>JAHISH010000258.1 GCA_018818365.1 Candidatus Omnitrophota bacterium
AAGTATCAGGGGGTACGTCCGTATATCACGGGTCATGATTTGCATGCGTTAGGATTGCACCCGGGACCGGGTTTCAAGAGAATCCTGACGGAGGTCCTGCAGGCACGGCTTAACGGCCGTATCAGGAATAAAACTGAAGAACTGGCGTTGGTGAAAGATCGTATACGTCGAGATGCCCATCGGGGTATTTAAGGCGCGCCACTCTTCACGGATGAGGGTAGTTCTTTTAAATAGTAATGGCAGAAAACATCGTTGGCAATGAGCCTGAAGGAGAGAGTAAGAATAGATAATAAATGGATAGCCTCTTATCGAGGGGGATGCAATTGCGAGGGACAGGCATATCCTTAATCACGAAACGGAGCTGATATAAAATGTCAAGAATCGAAAGAGTAACGGCGGCGATCAAGAGGGAAGTAAGTCTTATTATTCAGGATGAGCTTAAGGATCCCCGTATAGGGTTTGTGACAATTACCGGCGTGGAGCTTACTGCGGATTTGCGGTCGGCGAAAATATTCTATAGCGTATTGGGTAATGAAGACGCCTATAAGAATACCCGCGAGGCCTTGGAGTCGGCGTCGGGGTTTATACGTAAGCATCTTGCCGAGAGGATTAATTTGCGTTTTGCCCTGGAGATAATGTTTAAGGAGGACCACTCTACCGAAGACAGCGTGCGTATTCAACAAATATTAGAGGAGATCAAACACGAAGATGAGCCTTCAAAAAAGCGTCGCGTGCGTAAAAAGGAATAAGCGTTTCTTGGTTACTACTCATACGAATCCCGAAGGAGATGCGATTGGTTCTGAATTGGCATTCTATTCGTTGTTGAGATCGCTGGGGAAAGAGGCGGTGGTTATAAATAAAGACCCGCTTCCGAGCGAATTCGATTTTTTTCCTGATAAGAAGAAGATTCTTTTGCTGAATGAGCGCACGCCTCGGCGCCTGTCTTATGATTGTATGGTATTCTTGGATTGCGCGGATTTATCCCGAGCGGGAGGAGTGGATGCGTTACGCGCCGCGGGTAAGCCCGTGCTCAATATTGACCATCATATCAGTAACCAGCGTTTCGCAGAGGTAAATTGGGTTGATCCTGAAGCTTCTTCATGCGCAGAGATGGTCTTTAGGCTTTATAAGGCGATGCATGTGCCTTTTGATAAGGCCAGCGCGCTTTATCTTTACGTAGGCATGATGACTGATACGGGATCTTTCCGCTATTCCAATACGCATAGTTCAACGCATAAGGCAATCGCGGAGTTACTGGCGTTTGGGATCAAGCCTGCGGGGGTGTATGAGAAAATCTCCGAGTGTATTCCCTGGCCCGATATACAGCTTTTGAGCCGGATTATCCCTACTATTCATGTCGAAGAAAGAGGAAGGATTGCGTGGGTACAGGTAGGTAAGGAGGTTTTACAAGACAAAAGGCCGACGTTTGATTTGAGTGAACATCTTTTGGGGTTTATGCGTTTGATAAAAGACGTGGAAGTAGTAGTTCTGTTCCGCCAGAGCCGGGTAGCGCCGCACCAGATTAGAGTCAACTTCCGCTCAAAGAGTAGTTTTGATGTTAATGCGATTGCATCATTCTTCGGCGGAGGGGGGCATAAAGCCGCAAGTGGGGCAATCGTCCGCGGGGACCTTGTGCAGGTGCGTAAAAGAGTACTTGCAAGAATCCGCCAGGCATTGCGATAGTCCGTATTCTTCAAGTGAGCGCGTATCATAATGAAGACAATCAAGAGTACTGAGAAAATAAGAAAGTGGAGGAATCCCGTGGTTGCGCTCGGGGTTTTCGATGGAGTCCATTGCGGACATAGGAGGATCCTGGAGGAGGCCGTTAAGAAGGCACGAGAAGTTACGGGGACAAGTATCGTGGTGACCTTCTGGCCGCATCCTCAGGGAGAGGAAGCGTTGAATTCTTTGGCACATCGGTTGCAATTAATTGGCCGATTAGGCATTCAGGTGTGTATCGTCATTAACTTTAATCGTTTATTTGCGATCACCAGTCCCCGGGATTTTATAGAGAAGTTTCTTTGTAATAGAATAGGGGCACGGTACCTTTTTGTGGGGAAGAACTTCCGTTTCGGGAAAGATGCGGCGGGTTCGGTGAAGACGTTGAAGCAGCTTTCCGGGATTTTTCATTATAGGCTTTTGGTCTTTCCGGTCTCAAAGATAAACCATCATCCTGTCAGCAGTACGTTAATCCGCGCATTAATAAAAAAAGGAAAGCTTGCGGATGCGCGCAGATTATTATTGCGTCCGGTCAGTGTCTTGGGTACGGTGATCAAAGGAATTTCCCGTGCGCGGCGGTTAGGGTTTCCGACGGCGAACCTGAACCCCCATCATGAGGTGATTCCGCCTCCCGGTGTCTATGCGGTTGAGGCCGTGGAGCAACAAAAGCAATATCGGGGGATTTCTTATATCGGGGCTGGCAAGAGAGGGAACGCCCCGTGTGTAGAAGTGCACCTATTTGATTTTAAGAAGGACATCTATGGAAAAGAGTTGGAGGTCTATTTTATAAAAAAAATCCGCAATGAAAAATACTTCCCTTCTTCGGCCTTTGCGATTGCGCAAATCAATCGTGATGTTGCCTGCGTAAAGCGAATGTATCTTCGTAGCCAGAGATCTGCTTTTTAAAAGACCACGATAATAGCTGCGCAAGTAAAGTTTTCCCTCCCCATCGGTTAGCCACAATATCTGCACATACTCCTTTCATTAAGCTACTACCTGTTGTGCTTAAATTATTTAGAGAAATTTTGTCTTGACAAAAAGGCTCTCTTTTACTATACTCTGTACCACAAAGTGGTTATTAGTGGAGTAAAGTGGTTTTTAAGCTAAGGGCACATTTATGTTCTACGGTGAATATACTCATTCGATCGACCGAAAAGGGCGCTTGATTCTTCCTGCCAAATTCCGCGAAGTTTCAAAGGCGCATTTTGTCGAGAAGTTTATTGTCACCCGAGGCCTTGATAAGTGTCTTTTTATGTTTTCCGAAGAAGAATGGAAGACACAGGAGGCAAAATTCAAGGCCATATCATTTACGAAACAACAGGCGCGTACTTTTAACCGGCTCTATTTCTCAGGTGCCGGAGAAGTCATCCCTGATAAACAGGGAAGAATTCTGTTGCCTCCGTATTTAAAGGATTTTGCCGGTATTAAGAAGGATGTCGTTTTAGTCGGGGTCTCCAATCGTATTGAAATATGGGCGAAGGATAAGTGGAAAGAGTTTTACGGTAATTCTCAGCAGTCGTTTGAGGAGATCGCCGAGAAACTCATGGAAATATAACTGAAGTTGACTCGCGTGGAACCCAAAATTCATATACCGGTTATGCTTAAGGAAGTGATCGATTATTTGGATCTTGCACCCGGCAAGACCATTATCGATGCCACCATGGGTACTGGTGGGCATAGTAGTACGATTGCAGAAAAGATTCTCCCCGGAGGTAAACTCATCGGCATCGACCGCGATGAGGAGTCGTTAGCAGTATCTCGCCAAAGGTTGCTGCAGTACGGACAGGGATGTGTCTATGTCCATGGTAATTTCATGGATATTGATACGATCTTGAATGACGCGGGGGTCCAGAAAGTTGACGGCGTCGTCTTTGACTTAGGAATATCGACGTTTCAACTTTCAGATCCCCAACGGGGTTTTAGTTTTCAGTCAGAAGGCCCCTTGGATATGCGTCTTGACCGCTCAAGCTATATCTCTGCCTATGACTTGGTGAATAACCTTAATGAGCAGGAGATATCGACTCTTTTGTGGAATTTCGGTCAGGAGCGGTGGCATAATCGGATCGCTCGCTTTCTCGTCCAAGAGAGGGAAAAACATCCCATCGCCACGACCCTGCAGTTGGCGAATATCGTATTGAGGTCAGTTCCCGCACGCTATCGCCATCACCATTATCGTATTCATCCTGCCACCAGGACGTTCCAGGCGGTGCGCATTGCCGTCAACCGCGAGATAGAGACACTGGAATTCGCCATTGATAAAGCCATAGAGGTATTGGGAAAAGGGGGGAAAATTTGCGTGATCTCTTTTCATTCTCTGGAGGACCGTGTGGTGAAACATCACTTTCGTCGTGCCGCACAGGAAGATCTTATTAATATTATTACTGCAAAACCGCAAACGCCGCGACACTCAGAAGTAGAAGAGAATCCGGCCTGTCGTAGCAGCAAACTTCGGGTTGCCGAGAGAAAGTAGGGCTATGAAACTACCTAAATTCGTCTTCGTAATAAGCCTGATAACGTTTTTTTCTATTCTGTATGTGTACCAACAGGTGGAGGTTTTTCGTCTGGCATATGTGGTGCAGAAGAGGCAGTTCGCCAGCGATGATTTGCTTGATAGGAATATTCTCTTGCGTTATAATATCAGGAAGAAGGCGTCGCTGGTGCGCTTGGGGGATAAGATGACGCAGATGGCGGAATTCCAGATGCCTGATAATTTCCGTCTGGTGAGATTCTCTCTTGCTCCTGATACGCTTCATGCACGCAGGGCCGGTTCCTTTCGAAAAACTTTTTTGACAAGAGTATTTACTTCTTCGCAACAGCCTGAAGCAAAATTCATTAATCCATAATGGAGCCTCTCGGGCGATAAGCCTCCAGAGAGGTCTCCTATGGCGAGAATACTTTATAGCGGCGTGCCGCCTCTGCGCGCCCTAAAAGGATGTAACCTCAAGGATACAGTCTTTAGGGTCGCGAAAGTACAAAAGAGCCATTGATAAAGTGTGTATATAAGCAATTATCGTCAGCGCAGTAAAGCGGTATTCCTCGTTTTTCTCATCTTCTTAAGCTTTTCCATTGCCCGTCTTTTATACATACAATTCTTCCGCGCCAGTTATCTTAGGGAATTGGCCAAGCGTCAACATAATCTCTTCGTGGAACTTGAACCCCGCCGTGGGTCTATCTATGATACCCTCATAAAACCTCAGGCGCTTAATATCTCTGTCGATTCGGTATACGTCGCCCCTCAGGAGCTTAAGAGTAAGGAAAGAGTGGTGCTTATCGAGAGACTCCCGGGAATACTTGGCGTCTCCGAAGCGTTTGTACGCGAGCGTCTTAGTCGGAAGAAATCGTTTGTATGGTTGGCGCGCAAGATCTCCGTTGAGCAGTCAGACGCAATCCAGAGTTTACATTTGAAGGCGATAGGTCTTTTAAAGGAAAGCAAGCGTTCCTATCCCAATAGTTATCTGGGCAGTCACGTGCTTGGATTTGCGGGATTAGATAATGTGGGATTGGAGGGGCTTGAGCTTTATTACGAGCGTGCGCTTAAGGGAGAGCCGGGGTGGGCAATGTTTCTTCGCGATGCGCGGCAAAAACGGCTGGATCTTTGGGAAAATATGTTTTTACCTAAAGACGGCTATGAGGTGGTGTTGACTATCGATGAAGTCATACAATATATTGCAGAGCGGGAGTTGGATAAAGTATATAAGGCCTATCGGGCAAAGGGGGCAAGTATCATAGTGATGAATCCTCATACCGGGGCTATTCTGGCATTAGCGAACCGGCCGACCTATGATCTGAATGAGCGAAGCTCGGCTGACAGGGACAAGATGCGTAATCGGGCGATATGTGATTTATTCGAGCCGGGGTCGGTTTTTAAGATTGTGACCGCCTCTGCAGCGCTTGAGGAGAAGACGATAACTGAAGAAGATAAGATTTTCTGTGAAAACGGGGCTTTCCGAGTAGCATCGCACATTTTGCATGACCATAGGCCTCATGGATGGCTTACCTTTCGCGAAGTCATTGAGCAATCCAGCAATATCGGTACTACCAAAGTGGCCCAGATGCTTGGGCCAGATACCCTTTGGAAATATATCCGTCTTTTCGGGTTCGGCGATAAGACCGGAATTGACCTTCCCGGCGAAATTTCCGGGATGGCCAAAGAGCCGAGTCGGTGGTCAAAGATATCGATTGCCGCAATCCCTATCGGTCAGGAGATTGGGGTGACGTCGCTGCAGTTAGTACGAGCGGTCTCGGTAATCGCAAATGGTGGGCAGTTGATGAAGCCGTATATAGTAAAAGAGATCCGCGATAAGTACGGCCAAAGTATAAAGAAGTTTTCTGCGGAGATGGTGCATAAAGTCATTTCTCTGGATACCGCCAATCGGATAAAAAAGATACTTGCGGGAGTAGTCGAGGAGGGCACCGGTAAGCGTGCCCGGATTCCCGGTTTTACTGCGGCGGGCAAGACCGGGACCGCGCAGAAACTGGAACCAAACGGCACGTATTCGCATAGTAAATATATCGCATCATTTATCGGATTTGCGCCCGTGGAAGACCCCCTCGTGGCAATTGTCGTGATTGTCGATGACCCACGGCCCTACTATTTTGGCGGGGTAGTGGCTGCTCCGGTTTTTAAGAATGTTGCGCAGGAAATAATACGGTATCTTAGGTCCCATGAGACCGAGGAACAGGTGCTGGCGTCATATGAAACTTTGCGATCTCGTTAAAAAAGCAAAAATACCGGTAACGCAAATAATTCCTCAGGATATTGAGGTCGGAGGGATTTCCTGTAATTCTAAAACAGTCTGCCCAGGGGATCTTTTTGTGGCCATAAAGGGAGTATGCAATGATGGGAGCCGGTTTGTGAGAGAAGCGTTGCATCGCAAAGCGAAGGTGATTATTTCTGAGAATGCTATGCCAAAAGTATTTAACGAGCGCGGGGTGCTATGGGTAAGGGTAGCGGATGCGCGACACAGCCTTTCCCATCTGGCATCGGTATTTTATAAGGATCCTTCCGCCGGTCTCAAAGTCATAGGCGTTACCGGAACCAATGGCAAGACGAGCGTGACCTATCTCCTGGAATCGGTCTTAAAAAAAGCGAACCTTCCTTCAGGAGTAATCGGCACAATCAATTATCGGTTTCCCCGCTACTGTCGTACTGCCAAGAATACTACCCCAGGCCCATTGGAACTTTTATCTCTTTTGTCAGCTATGAAAAAAGCAGGGGTGCGGTATGTCGCGATGGAGGTTTCTTCCCATGCGTTGTCCCAAAAACGAACTGAAGGGATCACTTTTTCTTCCGCGATATTTACCAACCTTACCCAGGATCATCTGGATTATCATTTGAGACTAAAAAACTATTTCGAAGCCAAGGCACTGCTTTTTGAAGGGTTATCTTCGAAGGCCTCCGCGATGGTGAATAGCGACGATGCCTATTGCAAAAAGCTCAAGGCCATCACGAAAGCCAGGGTAGTCACGTATGGGATAAAAAGTCGCGCAGAGGTAACTGCAAAGGAAATTGTCTTGGGACGTCAGGGGACACAATTCTTATTGGTGCATCGTACCCGGAGATTTCATTTGCATACCAGACTCATAGGTATTCATAATGTCTACAATATTCTCGCTGCAGCGGCGTGGGCGCTTCAGGAAAAAATTCCCGTTTGGTCTATACAGGAGGGAATAGCCCATTGCGGCGTAATCCCTGGACGATTAGAACCGATTCTATGCCGCCAGGGGTTTTCGGTTTTTGTCGACTATGCGCATACCGAAGATGCCCTGAAAAATGTGTTAATGACGCTTCGTCAGCTTCCCCGAAGAAGAATTATAGTAGTCTTTGGTTGCGGAGGAGAGCGTGATTCCGTAAAGAGGCCGCGGATGGGGCGCGTGGTCTCTCGGTTATCCGATTACGCGTTCGTCACCAATGATAATCCGCGTTCGGAAGATCCGTTAAAGATCATTGCGGATATTCGTCGAGGTATGCGAGGGAAAGAGTATGAGATTATTCCCGACCGTCTTAAGGCGATAAAAAAGTCTTTGACTATTGCGCGAGGAGGAGATATTGTGTTAATTGCAGGTAAGGGGCATGAGCCCTATCAGGTTATCGGGAGTACGATGCGATTATTTGATGACCGGGAGGTAGTAAGAAAATGTTTACGGTCCAGGAATTAGTCTCTGCGACGCAAGGTCGTCTCACCAACGGGTCACCCAAGTCCGTGGTGAAAGGTATTTCTATTGATAGCCGTACGATAAAGGCCGGTCAGGTATTTGTGGCGATCAAAGGAAGTACCTTCGAGGGGCATTTATTTATTCCTGCTGCTTTACAAAAAGGCGCATCCTGTATTATTACGCAAGCCCCCATACTTCCGAAAGAAATCGTAGCTGCTGCGTGTATTGTGGTCAAGGATACCACCAAGGCTCTCGGCGATATTGCGCGGTTTCATCGCAAGAGATTTTCTATCCCGGTCATTGCGGTAACCGGCAGTAACGGGAAAACAACGACCAAAGAAATGCTTTCTTGGGTATTATCCAAGAAGTGGAAAGTTCTTAGAAGCGAAGGGACTCGAAATAATCATATTGGAGTTCCCATGGCGCTTCTGGGGCTGAATAGGACCCAGGAGTTGGTAATCGTTGAATTAGGGAGTAATCATTTTGGAGAAATTGGGTATCTGGCAGGCATCGCACAGCCTACGCTGGGGATAATTACCGGGATTGGGTCTTCGCATCTTGAATTCTTGGGTGATCTGACGGGAGTATCCCGTGAAAAATTATCCTTGATTGAGAAACTTATCTCTCCTTCGGTTGCGGTACTGAATGCGGACGACCCTCTGCTGCGCAAGGCGATGGTAAAGAAACGCGGCGCAAATATTTCCGTTAGTTTCGGGATTACCCATCCCGCTGACTTCTCGGCAGGAGATATCCGCTTTGTAAACGGAGCCTGGAGATTTAAGGTCAATAAGAGACACTATTGCCGGCTTGATACCTTAGGGCAGTTCAATATATTTAATGCGCTTGCGACAATTGCCGTCGCCCGTATCTTAGGGATGGGATATAAGGAGATTAGCGCAAGGCTGGCGAAATTTTCTTTCCCCGCGCGCAGGCTGAAGATGGTGCGTATGCACAAAGTACGCTTCATCGATGATACCTATAATTCTAATCCGTCTTCTGTGCACCACGCCTTAGAGGCACTTGCAAGAACGCGCGTCAAGGGAAGAAGGATTTTTGTAATGGGCGATATGCTGGAGTTGGGTGCACAGACCAACGCCCTGCACCGGCAAATGGGTGATCGCATTGCCCGTATTTGCGATGAGGTGATTACGGTCGGGGAATTTTCGCGCTTGAGCGTTGAGGGTATTCTTCCGTCTGATTCGCCGCTTAAAAATGTTTTCTGCTGCGCAAACTCTGCCGAGGCCAAGGATATTCTGTTTACCAAGATTATCCCGAAAGAAGATGATCTGGTTTTGGTGAAAGGGTCCCGGGGTATGCGCATGGAAGAGATTTTCTCGATATAAATGCTGTATCACATCCTTTATCCTCTTCATTCGGCACTTTCATTCTTAAACCTTTTCAGGTATATTACGTTCCGCGCGGCGATGGCGGCGATCACCGCGTTTGTGGTGAGCCTGGTTTTAGGTCCTCTCGTGATCCGTATTCTAAAACGTTTAAAAGTAGGCGAACACATCAAAAAGGGAGATAGCCTCAGGCTCGACGACTTACATCGCAGTAAACAAAACACCCCCACGATGGGGGGGGTATTGATCCTCTTTTCGATATTTCTTTCCACCTTTCTCTGGGCCGATGTTTTCAATCGTCATATCCAGGTGGTTGTCTTTGTGATGTTTTGGTTAGGCATAACCGGATTTCTTGACGACTATCTGAAGCTTAAACGAAAATCAAAAGGGTTGGCGGCGTCGACGAAGTTTATGAGTCAGGCCGTCTTAGGGCTTCTTCTGGGGATCTTCCTTCTTATCGTGAATAAGTATAATGTGGGGTTGGACCTTCCGTTCTTAAAGGATACCGTTTTTGACCTCGACGGATTTTATGTCCTTTTTGTCATTCTGGTGATCGCGGGTACTGCGAACGCGGTGAATCTGACCGATGGGCTTGATGGTTTAGCCATCGGCAGTGTCGTTATGGTGGCGTTGGCGTTTGGCGTATTAAGTTACGTCTCCGGGAATGTCAAGTTAAGCGAGTACCTGTTAGTTCCGTATATTCCAGGTACCGGTGAATTAACCGTGTTTTGCGCAGCGCTTTTTGGTGCAGGGTTGGGCTTTTTATGGTTTAATTGTTATCCCGCTTCTATCTTTATGGGTGATGTTGGTTCCCTGGCTTTGGGTGGGGTGCTGGGGACCGTCGCACTATTAATCAGAAAAGAGCTCCTTTTAGTCATTGTGGGTGGGATATTTGTGATGGAAGCACTCTCCGTAATTCTGCAGGTTCTTTCTTTCCGTTTCTTTAAACGAAGGATCTTCAAGATCGCCCCCATTCATCACCATTTCCAGTTTCTTAATTGGCCTGAGAACAAAGTGATTGTCAGGTTTTGGATTGTGGCCGGCCTCTTGGCGATGTTTACTATCGTGACCCTCAAAATCCGTTAGGCTCGGGAGTCTTTGCAAAGCGGGGGTGTGTTATTTATGCGTAACGCCGAAATATTCAAGAATAAAAGAATCGTGGTTATCGGTTTGGCGCGCAGCGGCTTTTCCTGTGCGCGGCTATTGCGTTCTTTAGGCGCGCAGGTTAAGGTTTCCGACTATCGGGATTGTCAAGCGACACGTTCTTTGGCCGAAAAGCTCAACTTGAGGAGCCACTCTATAGAACTGGGGAATCATACCAAAGGATTCCTTGAAGGAAGTGAAGTGGTGGTGGTCTCCCCGGGGGTCGCCCCCCAGGCTCCTTCGGTGAAGTGGGCGGAAGAATTAGGTATCCCTGTCGTCAGTGAAATCGAAATTGCCTGGAGGCTTTGCCCGGGAAAGATCATCGCCGTGACCGGATCAAACGGAAAGACGACCGTGACTACCTTGATCGGTAAGATTATCGAAGCCGCACACCGCACGGTGCATGTCTGCGGGAATATCGGGAATCCTTTTTCGGGAGAGGTGGAAAAGATTAATCCGGAGGATTTTGTTTCTCTTGAGGTGAGTTCCTTCCAACTGGAGAAAATACAACAGTTTAAGCCGGAGATTGCCTTGATCCTTAATTTTAACCGCAATCATCTGGATCGGCATAAAGATATGAAGGAATACCTTGATGCGAAAAAGCGTATTTTTATAAATCAGGGCCAGGATGATTTTCTCATTCTTAACCGCGCCAGCCCGGAATTGCAGGAGTGCGTGCGCCACGCAAAGTCTCGGGTGATATTCTTTCGCGCTGCGGAAGGTTTGAATCCGAATCAGGCGGCGGCCTGGGAGGTAGGCAAGCTCCTTGGAATAGACGGCGCGTGTATGCGCGAGGTCTTTAATGAATTTAAAGGGTTGCCCCATCGTATGGAAGAAGTGGCGGTGGTCGGCCAGAAACAATTTATTAATGATTCAAAAAGCACTACTGCGGAATCTACGCGTTGGGCATTAGAGAATAGCGCGCGCCCCGTGGTGCTTATCGCCGGAGGCAAGGATAAAGGGGTAGATTATGGGGTGATCAGGGAGGTGGCACATCAAAAGGTCCGAAAAGCGATACTGATCGGGGAGGCAAAAGCAAAGATTAGAGAGGTCCTTGCGGGTGTCGTCGAACTGGCTGATGCGGCGACCTTAGAAGAGGCGGTGCAAGAAGGATTCCGTAGTGCCTTGCCTGGGGATTGCGTGCTTCTTTCTCCTATGTGCTCAAGCTTCGATATGTTTCTGGACTATGAAGACAGGGGAGCGCATTTTAAAAGTGCCGTCTTGGCATTAAAAGAAAATTACCAATAGGGTTTTTATAGTATGGTACGCACGATACGCATAAATTTACTAGCCGTGACGCTCATCCTTATTTGTATCGGCACGGTGATGATCTACAGTACTTCCAGTATTTATTCCTGGGAACGCTATGGTGATGGCTTTTTTTTCCTCAAAAGGCATGTGAGTTTTGTGTTGATTGGCTCCGTGTTTACTTTTTTTATTATGCTTCTTGATTATCGGAAGCTGCAGCGGTACGCCAAACCCCTATTGGTGGTTTCTTTTGTATTGCTTCTTTTAGTATTGGTGCCGGGAATCGGCAGGGAAGTTTCAGGCGCGCGGCGTTGGTTTAGATCCAGATATTTTAGCTTTCAGCCTTCGGAATTTGCGAATCTTGCGGTTATTATCTATGCCGCCGATTTTATTGCCCGTAAAAAAGCACTTATCCGTGATTTCTTTCGGGGATTTCTTCCCCCCCTGTGCGTGTTGGCAGTAACCGCGCTGCTTATACTCCTTCAGCCGGATTTAGGGACGACATTGGCTCTGGGGATTGTGGTCTGTGTAATGCTTTTTATCGCCGGGGTTCGTTTCTCATACCTGATCTCGCTTTTGTTATCCAGTATCCCCGTACTGTACCTTTTGATATTCCGTGTCCCGTATCGCAGGATGCGTATTTTGGCCTTCTTGAATCCTTGGATTGATCCGAAGGGCAGTGGCTTCCAGATTATTCAGTCTCAGATTGCGTTGGGGTCCGGAGGATTCTTTGGGGTGGGGCTAGGGCATTCCAAACAAAAATTATTTTACCTGCCCGCCGCACATACGGATTTTATCTTCTCAATTATTGGCGAGGAGCTGGGGCTTCTGGGGACGATTGGCATCATTATCTTATTTATGGTTCTGGTGTATCAAGGATTGAAGATTATGAAACATACCCCTGATACATTCGGTTATTTCTTGGCCGCGGGTCTGCTTCTTATGATTGTCTTTAAAGCGGCTATCAATATCGGAGTCTCCTGCGGGGTCTTTCCTACGAAAGGGCTGCCGCTTCCTTTTATCAGCTATGGAGGTTCGTCGTTTATCTTTGATATGATCAGCGTGGGGATTCTGATGAATATCGCGCGTACCGGAGAATATCCTTAAAGAGTCGAAGTCGATGAGAATACTTGTTACAGCAGGAGCAAGCGGCGGCCATATTTTTCCTGCGTGGGGATTTTTTCAGGCTTTTAAAATAAAATATCCTCGCGCAGATTTTTGTTTTGTCCTTTCCCGAAGAAGCGCACACCAGGCATTCCTGCCGCAAGGAGTATGTATCCGGTATATCTGGGTGACCCCCTTCTTCTTTAAGAGGCCGCGGGAGTGGGTGCGTTTTTTCTGGAACATCTTGAAGTCAGTATTTGAAACTTTTTTTATTATTATAGAGTATCGGCCTGATATGGTCGTGGGCTTCGGCGGTATCGAGTCCGTGTTTCCCGTGCTCTTGGGGTGGTTTTTCCGCATTCCCACTCTTATTCACGAGCAGAATGTCGTCCCGGGGAAGGCAAATAAGCTTCTTAGCTATTGTGTCGATAAAATCGCCGTTTCTTTTGAAGAGACGAAGGGGGAGTTTTTGAAGAATATCGAGAAGGTAGTCGTAAGCGGAAATCCCTTGCGCCAGGAATTCCAAGAGTCTATCCCAGAGCAAAAGGCACTATCTTTCTTCGGGTTTTCCCCTGATTACCTTACGATTCTGGTGGTGGGAGGAAGTCAAGGCAGCCAGACCATTAATCACAGTTTCATAAGAAGCCTTTCCCTCGTAGAGTGTCTTGATACGCTTCAGGTTATTCATATTTCTGGAGAACGTGATCTTATATCTGTCCAACAGCAGTACGACCGCCTACCTTGTCGTGCAAAAGTATATGCATTTTTGCCTCAGATGCACTATGCCTATCGCTGTGCTGATTTTGTGGTAGCACGGGCAGGGGCTACTACGATTGCGGAGCTAAGTTTCTTCAAGGTGCCCGCGCTACTGGTTCCTTACCCCTATGCCTCCATGCATCAATTGTGCAATGCGCAGGTTCTCGCAAAAAGAAATGCGGCTCTTGTGATCTCCGATAATGATATGCAACAGGGTAAAATCGGAGAAATCCTTCGGTCTCTTATCACGCAGCCGAAGAAGCTCGAAGCCATGCGCGCAGGTTTTGGCGACTTCTCTATGGGCTCCTCGGGAAGTGAGTTGGTAAAAGAAGCCCGCGTGCTCTTAGATGCAGGTGTATAGTCATATATGAGATTCTCCTTTTATGTGTGTATCGGGCTGGCGGGGATTCTGTTTTCTGCGGTTGCGTGTGCGCAGGAAGATTCCTGGCAGTCCCATAAAAGTACGCACTTCGTCATCCTCTATCGCCATGCCCCGGAGCAATTCATAAAACAACTTGTCGATAGTGCGGAGGATTATTATAATAGAATAGCCGATGACCTGGGGTTTACCCGTTTTAATTTCTGGTTGTGGGACAATCGCGCGAAGATTTATATTTACGATAACGCGCAGGAATACAAGGCGCATTCCGGCCAACCCGCGTGGTCTGCCGGATACGCCCGTATCCGCCAGAAAGCAATCTATACGTTTGTAAGCGCGCAGGGATTCTTCGATACTATTTTACCCCATGAGATGGGGCATATTATTTTCAGGGAGTTCGTGGGGTTTTACAATAGGGCGGTCCCTTTATGGCTTGATGAAGCGGTGGCATCGTATCAGCAGAAGTCCCGTTATCTTCTTGATGCAGATGTTAAGGTTAAGAATGCGCTTCGCCAGGGGAATTTTCTTAGTTTGAGTTCTTTGCAATCAATGATGCCTAAGGATGAGGCGCATTCGACGGTAGAGCTTTTTTACGCCGAGAGTTTTAGTCTCCTGCAGTTCTTGATGAAGGAGTTCGGCAAAGATTCTTTTGTGCTCTTCTGCCAGAATTTGAGGGATAAAAAAGATTTGGACAGGGCGCTGGCATCAGCGTATCCGTATAGTAACCTCGCCGCATTAGAAGAAGCATGGAAAACATATCTGCGCACACGATAGATTCTTTCAAACGGTATCATTTGATCGGTATCGGAGGTATTGGCATGAGCGGCATTGCCCGGTTGTTATTACGGTGCGGCCGTCAGGTCAGCGGTTCCGATCTTAAAGAGAGCCTTAACATTGGCCAGCTTAGATCAGAGGGGGCCAAGATATTTTTAGGCCATCGCGGAGAAAATGTGGTCGGCGCAGATATCGTGGTCTATTCTTCTGCGATTAAAGAAGATAATCCTGAAGTGCAGTTCGCCCGCGTACAGGGGATCCCGCGTATCAGGCGCGCGCAGGCGTTGGCGTATCTGATGCGCAATAAGACCGTGGTGACGGTAGCAGGCAGTCACGGGAAGACAACGACGACGTCTTTGGCCTCGCACCTGTTCTTACAGGCCGGTCTCCAACCTACGGTCGCCATAGGGGGGGTATTGCGCAATATCAATGCCAATGCCTGTTTCGGAGAGGGGGATTTTTTTATCGCAGAAGCGGATGAATCCGATGGGTCGTTTCTCTGGTATCATCCGACGTATTCTCTGATTACCAATATAGACCGCGAGCATCTTGATTACTATCAGACGTTTGAGAATGAAGTCCAGGGGTTCAGGGAATTTTTAGGGAATACCCTTGAAGACGGGTGTGTCATTGGTTGCGTTGACGATCCGGTGGTGCGAAGACTCCTTTTGGAATACCCGTTTAAAAAGGTCCGTTTTGGCATGAATAAAGATGCCGATATATATCCCGTGCAAGTGCGTGTGGAAGGATTTTGTTCTGAGTTTGACTGTTATCTGCGCGGTTCCTTCATTGACCACTTTATTCTTTCTTTGGGAGGCGTGCATAATATTTCGAATGCCCTTTCGGTAATCGCCTTGGGGCTTGAGCTTGGCATTGACCGGGATATAATCAAGAAGGCGCTTAGAAGTTATCAGGGAGCACAAAGGCGGCTGGAGGTGAAATTCAGGGATGACCGTTATAGTATTATCGATGATTACGCGCATCATCCTACCGAAATCAAAGCGACCCTCTCTGCGGTAAAACAATTGAACGCCTCAAGAGTGGTCGCCGTATTCCAGCCGCACCGGTTTACGCGCACGCAATTGTTATTTGATGAGTTTGCGGAAAGTTTCTTCGATACCGACTACCTTATCCTTACCGACATCTATCCCGCAAGCGAACCTCCCATTGTAGGAGTTACCGCAGAGAAATTATACCAGCGTATACGCTCGAAATTTCCTGATAAGCAAATACAGTATTGCGCAAAGGAAGAGGTGGTGGCGCTTCTTTTGCGGATACGTGAACCAGGCGATGTGATTATTACTTTAGGAGCAGGAGACATTGTCAAAATCTGTGAAGAATTGGTGGAGGAGTTTGCGCGGTAAGGTGAATTGTCAAGAGCCGTTGGCACTTCATACGACCTTCAAGATCGGTGGGCCCGCGCAGTTCTTTGTGGTGCCTGATGATATCAAAGATTTGCGTTCGCTGGTGATCGCGGCACACACGCAGAAGATTCCGCTGCGCATATTGGGAGCAGGAAGTAATATATTGGTTTGTGATAAAGGAGTCAAGGGGATCATTGTGCATCTGGCAGGCAGGTATTTCAAGAAGATTTCTTACCGGTCTTGCGGTATCGAAGCGTACGCAGGGGTAGTATTGCCGCTTTTTTTGCAACGGAGCCGGCAAAGAGGGTTTTATGGCGCAGAGTTTCTCGCCGGAATACCCGGGACGGTGGGTGGCGCGGTGATGATGAATGCAGGGGCCTGGGGAAGAAATATAGGGGATTTAGTGGAAAAAGTTACCGTAATGGATTATAATGGGGAAATAAGAACTCTTTCGCGAAGCAAAATTCGTTTCCGATATCGTGGTTCGGATCTGAGTAAGTATATTGTGTTAAGCGCGCTTTTTGCGCTTAAAAAAGGGAAGTCGTCACAGGAAGAGGTTGCGTTAGAGGAATATTTCGCACGACGCCAGGCAACGCAAGATACGTCTTTTCCCAGCGCAGGATGTATCTTTAAGAACCCGCAAGGCCAAAGTGCGGGAAGACTTATTGAACTCTGTGGGTTTAAAGGAAAGAATATACATGGTGCCATGGTCTCCCGCCGGCATGCAAATTTTATCGTAAACCAAAGGAATGCCACTGCGCACGATGTGATGTCGTTAATGCGCCTTATTCAAGCGCGGGTTAAAAAAAGATACGGTACGGCGTTAAGGCCGGAAATAAAAATATGGCGGTAGTACGTCACTTAAGGAATGGCCCGCGGGTACGGGATTTTGGTAAGATCGGCGTCTTAATGGGAGGCCCCTCTACGGAACGCAAGATCTCTTTGCGTTCCGGCACCGCGGTCGTTGAGGCTTTACTCCAGAGAGGGGTACGTGCACTCCCTGTTGATATCGCGACGGATTCCTTGCAAGAGAATATGCGCTTTTTGAAGGGGCAACGTTTGGATTGTGCCTTTATCGCATTACATGGCCACTTTGGTGAGGACGGTCAGATCCAAGG
>JAHISH010000026.1 GCA_018818365.1 Candidatus Omnitrophota bacterium
TACTTGATCGAGAGAAAGTAGATGTCCGGGTAGATCTTAACGCGAGGGATCCGTGTATTTATATTACCGGACACCTCTATCCGCAGGGACCTATAGAAATTCCGCTTATCCGCGGATATGACGGCGGATTTATTGTGGGGATAGGCAATGCGCAAGGAATACTTGAGCCATATATAATTAATCGCAAACCTATAGTCTTCCCCAGCCCTAGAAATGGAAGAGTCGCTCTTCTTAACGTGGAATTGTATCTTTCTCGCATAAGCGCTTTCGATGTGCAACCGAAAAGTGTCTCTCGTTCATGCGGGAGAGTCTCTCGAACAAATCTCAGGAACTTTCCAGGACAAAATCGAAAGAGTCTGAGTGCTTCTTCGCCTGTCTCCCAGACACCTTCCCGAACAAAACGCAGACAGGTTCCAGAACAAAATCGTAGACGTCTGGGGGCTTATTGCATGAGGGTTAATCCGAAGAAGGCAGTGCTTACTATTCCTGCTGCGTTGGTGAGGCAATTCCCTCATATTTTTGAGGAGTCGTTGTATGGGTACTATTCCCGCCGACAAAGACGGATTTTTATATTGTCGCAGCCTCAAGAAGAAGCAATGACCTCACGGTTACCAGAAAGATCTCGCATTACGCGAATTACCAGCTGCATAGAAGAACTTGGAATTAAGCGCGATGGTTACTCTACTATGTTGACTATGCCGGCACGCCTGGCAAGAAAAGCCGGATTCGAGACTGGGGATCAAACGCGATTTATAATCAAACAGGAAAGGTGTAGTATTGTCAATGAGTCGAAGGAACGCACAAGCTCGCCGGTAGGAATAGAGGGTAAACGTAAGGTTGCGCTGAAAGTCTCTATAGCCGGATTTGCGGCGGCAGTTCCTTTGCTTTTTGCCCGTCTCTATCCTGACTTAGTATGTTCGTCTCTCCCGGTTGGTTTTGCAAAAGCTCTTTGTTATTGGGTAAACGATATCGGTGCAAGCCATATTGCGTTATTTGCCGGATTGAGCGGTTCTCTTTTGTATTTTTCTTATTTGAATTCCCATAGGCGTCCTCAATGGCCCACATATTTTGCCACCATGATAGGATGTTCGGTGTTAACAGAATTGCTTCAGCCGTATTTGAGAGCAGAGTGGATATTTTTCCTCTTCCATCGCCACCGCACATTCTTTTTTGAGTGGGCAGACGTGATTATGAATCTTATCGGCGCGATACTGGCAGCAGCGATTGTCGAGAAAGACCAGATACAATCGGTATTCCACAAGCACAGGCACTTGACAGCCGCTCCTACGGGCAGAGAGAGTTCGAGTTCTCCTATTGAAAAAGATAGAATACTTCCGGCAACAGACGGCTCATTCATTGAAAAGCTGTACGATGTTCGTCAGTGCCTGGAAAAGGAAGATGGGCCGCGCAACGGCTTAAGAAACTTACGGTTATCCGTTTTGCTCCAGAGATTTATTGCAGGATTATCACCTCACGAGAGACAGGTCTTGTGTTTTGGCATCAGTATGGAGTACTTCTGGTACAATGACGTGATACAAAGAATAAATAATTTCCTGAGGATGGTGAAAGCAGGATACCCTATTCCCCAAATTATGCGTGGGAATGAAGTAATCTTGAATGATGAGAAGGTATGCATCGGTATCTGTGCAGGATTGTCTGAGGATCTCCTTTCTCTGTTGACTGCGGCTGAGCGCTTCCGCAGAGATGCCCAATTCATCTTAGTGCTTAATCCTCAAAACCTTTCAGTTGATTATGCCGCTATTAATCCTCTTTTGTCTATCCGTAGGGGTTTAGTCTATAGGGATGGAGTATTCTTTTTTGTGCACTGGAATGATCCTGTGGTCATTGACGGAGTGGGCATATTTGAACCATATGCCCCTTGGGATGTAGAGAAAAAACTGCAGGCTACCGGTGTGGCGCAGATTGGTTCTGAGCCTATTCAGAATATTGCCAACGATAAAGAGCTTTCATATGCCGCGTTATCTAGGGATACTCAAATTTCTCTGCCCCATGAGATATCCTTCAGGGAATTACCTTGTCCTGAAGCGAGCCTTCCAATGGATCTAGCTGATTCTCTAATCGCAAAGATGCGCCAGGCGGGCATTCAGGAGATAGTGTGTAAACCTGCATGCGGTGTACAAGGAAGGGATGTGATCTTTGCACGCGGAGATAACGGTGTGCATGCCCAGATGGATGAAATCTACCGATTGCATCAGCAGGAGAAGATGATTATTCAAGAACGCGTGTTTCCTCCTGATCTAATAGTTAATGGGGTAATGTATGATTTTAATCTGCGTGCATTCGGATGCCGCACAATATCCGGTGATTTTGTGGTAAGCGATATTCTAGTGCGTTATGGGACAGGTGCGGTCAATCTCAGTAGAGGCGCTCAGCCGATGGAAGTAGAGACAGTATTGGATATGTTAAATATCCTTGAACCTTCCAGGCGTGGGGCATTGGTCGAGGATTGGGAAAGGGTGGTACAAAGAATTGCTTTGGCAGTGGAATACGCGGCGAGAGTGAAGAATAAGCTATTGAGAAAGGCAGTTCCCGATGATTCGCAGCAACTCCTGCCTGATTTTCTGGAGGTAGATATTATTCCTGAAATTAGTCGAGACAGACATGTGCCGTGGGTCATCGAAATAAACGGCCATAATTCAGCGGGGATGTGGGATATCGATCAATTACGTCCTCTCGCACAGAGGGGGAGAGCATATCGTCCCTTGATCGAACTGATTATTCATCGTGCCAGAGAGTATAGGCAACAGAGGCCTGTTCTTCCCCTCGCACAGGCGAGTTCTTCGTTGAAAGATACCGCCAAAGTAAGTCTGAAAGAAAAGACAGAACCACGCGTCTTTAAAGGTGAATTTGCGCAATATACGCATATGACCGAGGATCGATTCCTGGAGATGTTCTTGTTACCGCGTTTCACCGGTGAGGAATGGAGCTTAAGGGCAAAAACATTTGCCTGTTTCTGTCTGCCTCATATCGTCACTGCTGCGAAGAAGGATATTTTTTCATGTGGCACGCTCGCAAATGACGCAGTGGGGTTCATCACTCCATATGGTTTTAATGTAGAGATTCTCGAGATATCTCTTCCGAGACCTTTAGCTGCCCAATTATATAGAAAGATCAGTAGTCATGTGGTGGTGATTGCGCAGATAGGAGGACAGTTTTTTCTCATTGACCCGGCAGCCAGACAGTTTGAGATTGTGAATCTCGCGGAATTTATCGCTATAGAAGAAGCGCGTATCCACGCAACCCGTAAACATAATGCCGCTGCAAATGATAGGGCGCTCTTGGAGACCTTACAATCCCCCGATATTGGATTAGTAGTTATTCCTTTGGATGTGGTTGAAAGAAATCCTGCGGGTTTGTGGCCCTATCATTCATCCGTCGAAAAGCTGTATCCTTTTGCCTGGAAGTGCCCTGTGAGAAGCTCTTCTTCCCCGGTTAAGATGCTGCAGGCAAATGCAGAATATCGACAATATACTTGCCCTTCCGATACGACAAAGTTGGCAAGCATCGAAGAGAAAATGGAAATAACCAAGTTACCCGCTGGCCTGATAGTTTCAGAGAAATTGGTGCTTCGCACAATACAGGATGCAGTAAAACAGGCAAGAGGGCGCGTGAAAAAGATCCCTTCTGACCAATGGCTCGGAGTATTCCTCCCTGCTCCTTTGGTAAGATTGACCAGAGGATTAAAATATATCGGCATAGCACCTCACGAGAAGTTCTTAGATTTAGGAAGCGGCAATGGGATAGTCGTCTTGAGCGTTGCATACGTCTGTAAGGCCGAGAGCGTAGGTATTGAGGGAATAGGTACTTTATTCAAGAGGTCTTGTGTTACCTCAGAGATTTTGAAAGAGAGATTACCGGGAGAACCCAATAGAGCACATTTTCTGCAGGGGAATTATTTTGAGGAAGATTGGACCCGTTTTGATCTTATCTACTATTATTCTTTCGGATCATCGCAGGCGAAGCTGATCGCTTGGAAGGTCTACCAGGAGCTTAAGCCCGGAGGAAGATTTGTTGTTTTGGGAGACCGGGTGCGTTCATCCCATTATTGGATCAGTCACTTCCAAGACTTTCGGGGATTTTTTGCGAAAAAAGGAGGATTTTCATTCCAGGCCTTCCCCGGATTCAGCTTATGGGTTTTTACTCGTGATTCAACAAAGAGAATTGTTTCTTCCCCGGTTCAGGTGCGCAGGCAGATAGCTGGTGCTCTTCGGGGATTGGTTGACGCAAATGACCCCGAGATTCCCACAATTGCTGAGTTTTTTTCCGCGCTGGACGGCACAGGGCGAAGAACGATGCTTGAAGTAGGAGTCGGGCATGACTACCGTTGGACAATTGCTGCTTTGAGAGTAGGATTTCGTGTTACTACTGTACAGCCTCGATTCTATAGAGGGCGGGATCAGGAAGATCTTTACTTGCGTTATATAGAAGGAAATAAAGTCGAGCACGCCAGGCATAGAGTTCCTTTGCAAAATCTTACCTGTCGTTGGGCTCGCGTGCAAGATGTAGATTTTGGACGCAGGAGATTCAGTTTGGTAGTTCTTAAATATGTCTTTGATTCTCCTGATATGAAGATTGAAGACCGTGAGAAGATTGTGCAGAAGGTAGTTGATGTCTTGGGCAATGGAGGAGTGGTGGTATTTCGGGTTGTCAATAGATCGGGGTTTGAGTGGTTTGAGTTTGCGGAAGGGTTGGTAGATGAAATACTGGCTATGATGCGTACCTATGCGCACGTACAGGGAAGAGAGGCCAGTATTGAGCCAAATCTACAACGGATTTTCTCTAAGATGAATGAGGGAAGCGGGATCAGGTGCGTAAAGATTATGCCCAGAAGGAAGATTCTTCCACCGCAGAGTGCTTCTTCTGCGTTAGAAAAAGAGATCCCCGCGTTATTGAAGGATGTTCGTCGCTGTATTGCCCGGGGGGGCTGTCAAAGCAACTATTTGTTGAGAAGAATAAGACATGCTATTGCTATGAATCAGGCGTCTTCAGAAGATTTTGCCGCGCGTTTCATAGAAATGGCGCGGCAGGCATACCGAACGAAAGAGACTATTACGTTAAAGCAGCGAATCGGTAATTATCGTCGCGGTGAGACTATTCCCGTAATAGAAGTATATGCGGCGTTTGCCTATGCGCTAACGCATATTAAAGTAAGAGACGTAAGCCTATGGGAGGAATTTTGTACCACTCTTGCCCTCTACGGAATTAATATGCGTTTAGTCTTTAAATATAAAGAGATGTTTTTTAAAGCGGTTCCTTCCAGTAGTTATGCGTTTTCCAAATCCGGATTCAATAAGCTTTCCGGAAAATTCAGGATTAAAAATCCAAACGGCATCCATGTCCGGCCTTCGCAAACTATTGAGGGTATCGTAAGCCAAATCGAGACGTACGGGGTGTTGGTGTATTTATACTCTCCCCATGCCCAAGAAGGCACAGTTGCCGATAAAGGGGCTAATATCCTTACATTAGCCCTGAAATATAATAGGGCAGCTACCTTGACTGTTGCCGGCGCGTGTAGTAGGAGAATCTTACACGATTACTTTGAGCTTGCGATGAGACTATTTAGAGACTATACAGGATTATTGCAAGTACTATCCGAGGAAGAGTGGAACGAATATTATGAGCGGAGATATTTGCGGAGAATCCGTGAATTGGGAAAGATGAAGGAAGAGGAAGGAGGTGGCCATGGAAGAACGTAGGCACCATCCCCGGTGGCAGGTAAATATTCCTGTTAAGATAAAACTTCAAGGCGCAGAAGCATTTAGCTGCGGGCACCTTTTGGATATCACCTTGAAAGGGATGCGTATTGCGGTTGATTTCACATTGCCTACGGATAGTCTGGTGACGCTTTGTATCGGCTTAAGCGACGATTGTTTTATTACTATAGAGGGGAAGGCGGTTTGGTGCAGAAACGTAGATATTTTAAATATTTACGGAATTATTTTTAAGCGGATTTCTGATTACGATAAAGATAAGATCTTTGCGTTAGTCAAAGAGATGCATCCGAAACAGATTTACAACGGAGAATGTAATGGTATAATATGCCAGAAAGGAGGAGCGCAAATGGAAGACCTGAGGATCTTTGAACGTATGCCGGCACAACTTGCAGTGAGATTCATTGATTTGAAGGAAAATAAGGAAGGAGATGCCCAGACACTTGATATAAGTGCCAAGGGTATGGGATTAGTGACTGAACAGCCGCTTGGTCCCAAAACTCCTTTAGAGTTATGGCTTAAAATTCCCGATAGGGGAGAGCCTCTTTACATGCGCGGTGATGTCGTCTGGTCCAAGGCAACAGAAGAGAGTAAGTACCGCGTGGGGGTTAATCTTGAGAAAGCCGACCTTATGGGATTGGCCAGAGTAATGCGGATTGCGTAGCGTACGTATATACTATAGGTAAAACTAAAAAAAAGTTGACCTATCCGCAATCTTATGTTACATTATCTAGTTACTTTTACTTCGAGATTCTTAAAAGGAGGTAGTATGCGAAGGTTTGTTTCTCCCTGCGTCATATTCTTATGTTTTAGCCTGATAGTGAGCTTTATCGGTTGCGGCCCTGTTGCCGGATCAGGAAAACCCGGGCAGCCTACTATTCGCGTATGGCACTGGATGACTGATAGGGAACCCACTTTTCAAAAATTGGCTAAAAAATACGAAGAAATGACCGGGGTACGCGTGGAATTCGAACTCTATGCCCCTTCTGATGCGTATTCTCAGAAGGTCCGCGCGGCAGCGCAAGGGATGACGCTTCCGGATGTATTCGGTCTCTTGGGAGAAAAACGCGACTTCTCATCTTTTATCAAGGCAGGCCATATCTTGGATTTGACGGCGTACATGGAAGAAAATAACAACGCCTGGAAGAATACGTTCTTTGCGAAAGCCCTGGCAGTCAATGAATTCCCCGCGGATAATATCTACGGCGTAAAACCTGGCTTTTACGGAGTTCCCCTGGATGTGATGACTATCAAGATGCTTTACAATAAGGATTTATTTAAGTCTTTGGGGTTTAATCCACAGAGACCCCCGGCAACGTTTGCTGAATTATTGGAAGTCGGTAAAAAGATCAAAGAGGCGAATACGCTCGGCTTGGTCTCAGGCTGGGGCGAGATCTGGATGATCGATTGTTTTGCGAATAACTATGCCTTTAATATTATGGGTAAGGATAAGGTATTGGACACGATTAGAGGGAAAGTTCCTTACACGGATCCTGATTGGATTAAAGTTTTTGGGCTTTTTAAAGAATTGCATGAAGCGGGGGTATTCGCCAATGGCTTGGTCACGATGGTGAACAAGACGGCGGAACAGCTCTTTGCAAACGGGCGTGCGGTCTTTGCCTTTAACGGTTCTTGGTGTGTGAATGTGTATAAAGAGATGAATCCTGATCTTAATTACGGGGTAATGATGCCGCCTAAGGTTTCAGATAAATTTCCTATGATGGTGTGGGGAGGGGCAGGGTCTTCATTAATGGTAAATGCCCGTTCGAATAAGCGAGAAGAAGCAGTGAAGTTTTTGAAGTGGCTTACTGACAAAGAACAGCAGGCGTTTCTTGCGGGTGAGACGAATAACTTGCCGTCAAATAAAGATAGCGTAAGTAAGCTCCCGGAGATATTAGCGCAGTTTTCACGCGATATGGAGCAAACTACCCATCCGAATACTTGGGGAGTCTCTGAGTTCCCCGCGGTCATAGAGGCGCTTGATAAAGGAATACAATCGATTATTATCGGAGAGAGTACTCCTGAGCAGCTCGCCGGTTATGTGCAGAATATAAAAGAGCGCGAGCTCGCTAAAAAGAGATAGACACGGTTGTTTAAAGTTTAACGTTTAATGTTTAACGCCATAACATTAAGCATAGTACATAAAGCATTAAACAAGGATATCGGTGTGAAAGTCAGAGCGACGCTTGAAAATTACGTCTTTGTCCTTCCTGCAGTGACGATCTTTCTTATTTTTTATGTGATCCCTTTTGCCTGGGTCTTTCAATTAGGCTTGTTTGAGTGGGATGGGATTCTTCCGACGAAAACCTTTGTGGGGTTAGGGAATTTTCGCGAGATACTCGTGGATAAGATCTGGTGGCAGTCGATGTGGAATGCCGGACATATTACGATTATCGCGCTTACTTTTCAGAATGCGGTAGCTTTTCTCCTGGCGATGGCCTGCGACCGCGAGATCCGCATGAAGAA
>JAHISH010000259.1 GCA_018818365.1 Candidatus Omnitrophota bacterium
CTGGGCGATATTTTAAGATACAATACGCCGTAATGAATAAAAAATATTGCATCGGAATTGACCTCGGCGGCACTAATCTAAAGATTGCAGTACTTAACCACAATTGCGGTATTCTCTCCAAAGAGATTTTACCCACACAATCATTCCCCCATAAAGAAGCGCTTATTGAAGCATTGGTTTCTTCTGTACGGAATAAACTTATCTCTCAGGAGTTCGGGAATAAAATTTCAGGGATAGGGGTCGGGGTCCCCGGCCCTGTCGATTATATAAAAGGCGTAGTGCACTACTTCCCTAATATTCCCGGCTGGAAGGAAGTTCCGCTAAAGAAAATCCTTGAAAAAAAACTAGGGTTACCGGTTGCCATAGATAATGATGCCAATGTGATGAGTCTTGCGGAATATTATCATGGTGCCGCCCGAGGGTTACGTCATGTGCTCTGCGTTACTCTTGGTACCGGAGTGGGAGGGGGACTTATTCTTAATGGCACGTTGTATCGCGGGGCAGAGAATGCGGCCGGAGAGATAGGACATCTTCCTTTGAATTTAGAAGGGCCTTCGTGTAATTGCGGAGGCAAGGCATGTGTCGAGGTATATGTGGGGAACCACAGGATTTTAGCTCGGGCAAGACGCATCTATAAAAAGGATATCACTTTGGAAGAATTAAGTGTTCGTGCCAACAAGGGGGATCGCAGGGCACGAGATATTTGGAGGAATGCGGGTATCCAATTGGGTACCGTATTCGCGGGGGCAGTCAACCTTCTTAATTTAGACGCGATTGTAATTGGTGGCGGGATGGCCAATGCGGGGGAAGTGCTTTTTAAAAGTATACGTCAGACTATTACGTCCCGTGCGATGCAGGTGCAGGCAAAGAGGGTTAGAATTTGCAAGGCGAAATTAGGCAGTAATGCCGGCATAATCGGTGCAGCGATACTGGCCGCTGAGGCAACACAAAGATTCTAAGGAGCGTAAGAGATGAAGATATTTATTGATACCGCGAATGTGCGGGAGATTCAAGAAGCGGTCGCGCTAGGTATTATTGACGGAGTAACCACGAATCCTTCGCTTATTGCGAAAGAAAAGCGTCCCTGCGGAGAAGTCCTGAAAGAAATCTGCGCGATGGTCGCAGGACCGGTGAGCGCGGAAGTGATCGGCCTTGACGCGGAATCTATGGTAAAAGAAGCACAGGAGCTTTCGATAATTGCAGAAAATATCGTAATCAAAATACCGCTTATTAAAGAAGGGATAAGGGCGGTGCGGATGCTTTCGCAAAAGAATATCAGGACGAATGTCACGCTTTGTTTCTCTGTCTCACAGGCGCTTTTGGCTGCGAAAGCCGGCGCCACCTTTATTTCTCCTTTTATCGGAAGACTCGATGATATCAGTCAGACCGGTATGGATCTGGTACGGGATATAAAGACGATATACGGGAATTATTCTTTCAAAACCGAGATCATTGTCGCGTCAGTGCGTAATCCCCTTCATGTGGTGAATGCAGCGTTGTTAGGTGCCGATATCGCCACGGTGCCTTTTGCGGTGATCGAGCAATTGCTGACGCATCCGTTGACCGATAGCGGAGTGCAGCGTTTTCTTGACGATTATAAGAAGATCCCGAAGTAAATCATAATGAGACGTATCCTTTTAGTCATACGCATTATCTGGCTTGTTCTTCCTCTCTTGCTTGGAGTATCTGCATTTGCCGCAGAAACCCCTGTGGACGACGAAAAGCAAGAAAAACCTATCGTGATAAACGGAGATGTGGTTGAGTATTCTACCGATAAGACAGAGGTCATCGCGCAGGGTAATGTTGAAATCGACTATCAAGGTTCCATTCTTACCTGTCAGAAACTGACGGTCAATACCGTCACCAAGGACGGAGTCGCTGAAGGGAACGCAAAACTGGTTGATAAGGGATCGGTCATAGAAGGAGAAAGAATCCTTTATAATTTCAATACAAAGAGCGGGGTTATTGCCGATTCCCAATTCCGCGCCAATCCTTATTTTGGGAAATCGAAGAATATCGAAAAGGTAAGCGACAATCAATTCATTTCGCGTAACGGCTATATTACTACCTGTAGCCAGGACCGTCCGCATTGGCGGATATTTACCAAGAAAATGGATATGTACCCTAATGATAAGATGATTGCCAAAGGCAATACTTTTTACCTCGGGAACGCTCCGGTGATGTACCTGCCTAAATTCGCCCGGAGCCTTAAAGAACCGCTGGTGCATGTGCAGGTGGTTCCCGGGAAAAGCAAACAATGGGGAGCTTTTTTACTTACGGCGTGGAGATACCGTCTCAATCAGTATATCGATGGGCGAATCTACCTTGACCTGCGGGAGAAGCTGGGTAATTCTCAAGGGTTTGGCGCTAATTATACCATCCCTGGCTATGGGGGAGGAGACTTTAAATTTTACTATACCCAAGAACGCAACCATACTAAAGATTTTCCACAGGAAGATGTTTCTATTCCTAAAATATTCCAGCGATACCTGGTGCGTTTTCGCCATAAATGGGATATTGACGAACAGACCAATATCTTTACGCAGATGTATAAGATTACCGATTCAAAGGTGATCTTACATCCTGGTAATCCGGATTATGGATTCCTTAAGGAGTATTTTCCTCTCGAATATGAGAAGGAGACACAGCCTTTATCGTATATTGAGTTGCACCGGTCTTTACGCTATGCAAGTATCGATGTCTTGATGCAGAAACGTATGAACCGATGGTACAGCCAGACAGAAATGCTTCCTCGAATAAATTTTTCTCTCCCGAGTTTTCAACTAGGAGAGAGTCCGGTGTACTATGAGACTAACGCCTCTTATACGAATTATAACCAGAAGAGTGCGGTCCCTGCGCCTTCCAGCGAAGATGCCTCCCCTTTCAGAGATGTGACCTACAATCAGTATGGACTTACCAATAGGTTTTCACTACCCGCAAAAGTTTCTATTCTGCGACTTACTCCTTTTATCTCTAATCAGGAGGATTGGAAGGATAAGTATACGTACGGCTCTACTTTTGCGCACACTTTTTCTACCGGGTCAGAGGCTACTACTAAGTTCTATCGACTCTTCGATGTGCAGTCAAAATTCTTAAAGATGGATATTAACGGCCTGCGTCATATTATTACCCCTACGGCAAATTATACCTATACCCATACCTCCACTATGGAGACAAGTAAGGCCCATTTCGGAGGCGAGAACGATACGGTAAGCGCAATTGTTGCTCTCGAACTTTCTAATAAGCTGCAGACAAAACGTAAGAATGTGAAAGTTGACTTTGCCGAGTTAAGGATTACCTCCAATTACCTGCTTAAGCCGCAGACCGGCAAAAGAGGCAGTAACCTTTCGGATATCATCTTTGATTTGGAATTTTTCCCTTATTCCTGGGTAAGGTTGGATGCGGATGCGACCTTCTTGCGTTCGTCGAGCCGATATACCGATCCTAATTATAACCATTTTTCAAATGCCAATTACGATATTACCTTTGATCTTGGGAGAGAGCGGTCTTTTAGCATGGGGCAGCGTTTCCAGAGAAAGGGCAGTGACCAGTTTACCTACGAATTAAAATGGCGGCTTAATCCAAAGTGGAATTTCAGCGCGTTCTACCGCTATGAATACGGTGAGGGTTCTACTATAAATAGGGGACGGAAAGAACACGAATATACGCTTATACGTGATTTGCACTGTTGGAGCATGAGCATGAAATATAACGGGACCAAAGGAAAGGGCAGTACTATTTGGTTTATCTTTACGCTTAAGGCCTTTCCGGAACTGGAATTAGGTTTTGACCAGAATTATCATAAACCAAAGTCAAGCCACCCCAGGAATAATTAATACAGGAGTATAGGAATGAATATTGTAATTATCGGGTCAGGGTACGTAGGGTTAGTCACGGGCGCATGCCTTGCTGAATTAGGGAATAAAGTCATCTGTGCGGATAATGATGCAAAAAAGATCGCCCTCTTGAAGAAAGGCGGAATTCCAATTTTCGAACCGGGACTTAGGGAGATGATTTCGACGAATGTCAGGCAAAGAC
>JAHISH010000260.1 GCA_018818365.1 Candidatus Omnitrophota bacterium
AAAGAAGCGGTCGCAAAACACGTTTCCGCCTATACCGTACGCAGTTTCTTTGTGGTAGGAAGGACCGCGTTGTTGGAAGGTTTTATTGAGACCCTCGAGAGTGCCGTGGGGATTCCTGTGAAAATGGGGCGTATTACCCATCCTGAAATACTCTCGGCCTGCAAAGATGAACATGCTCTCGCAGGGCATAAACATTTGACCTATTTGATTTCGTTAGGTATAATCTGTTCTTTCTTGCATAATGAGGAGAACGCAGGTCTTTCTTCATTAGTTTCGCATTCCGCAAACCCGTTCCTGAAGATGGTGGATAAGATCAAAGAGGTATATCAGGAATACTTCTAATTGATACATTCGATTGGATGCCGGGATTGTCATGATTACGTATTATGTCAAAGTGTTGCGGCAACGCATAGAAAAGATCGCAAAGCGGATGAACCGTGCGCCTTCTGATGTGTGTATTGTCGCGGTGACCAAGACCAGGTCCGCACAGGAAATCCGTGAGGTGCTGCGTGCCGGTATTCTCGATATCGGTGAGAGCAGGGTCCAGGAGGCTTCCAGGAAAATAGAGGAACTCAAAGCGGCGGGAGAAATTCCTGCGCAGACACGGTTCCATATGATCGGACATTTGCAGACCAATAAGGTCAAGGAAGCCGTGCGATTATTCGATCTTATTCAGTCAGTTGACAGTATTCGCCTTGCCAAGGCGATAGACAAAGAGGCCGCAAATATTGGGAAGGTTCAGGATGTCCTTATTGAAGTGAAGACTTCTGCGGAGGCGACAAAGTACGGAGTCCTGCCTGAAGATATGCCGCGAGTTATCACGGAGATTGTCTCTTTGAAGAATGTATCTATTAAGGGGTTGATGACGATCGCTCCTTTAGTAGATGACCCGCAAGAGGCCAGGCCCTGTTTCCGAAAATTGAGAGAATTGCGCGAACATCTTCGGGATACGGGATACGGGATACCAGATACGTTATCCGTACTATCGATGGGAATGAGTGATGATTTTGAGGCGGCGATTGAAGAAGGTGCGACCATGGTACGGTTAGGCCGGGTGATCTTTCAGCATTAGTAAACCGATGGATAATGTGATTGGTATACTTGGGTTTGGCAATATGGGGTCGGCGATTGCCGAATGTTTGAAGTCAGAGCATGAGGTATTTGTCTTTGATAAGGAAAAGTCGCGTATAAGCAATACGCAAGGTTTGGGAGTCGCCAATAGCGTGGAAGATCTCCTTAATACCGCCGATATCTTTATACTGGCGGTCAAACCCCAGGATTTCAGCACCGTCCTTAAATCAATAAAGGCAGGTATCGGCGATAAGCTTCTCATCTCTATCGCTGCGGGGGTGACTACTTCGGCAATAGAAACAAGTTTAGGCAAAGTACGGTTGATTAGGGTAATGCCAAACTTGCCCGCACGTATCGGCAAAGGGATTACCTGTCTGACGAAGGGCAAGTATGCGCAGGATGATGACCTGCGTTTTGCGCAAAGTTTATTCGGCGCGTTGGGGAAGACCTGTATCTTACAGGAAGACTTGATGAATGCCGCGACTTCCATCTCAGGAAGCGGGCCGGGGTATTTGTATGATATATGCCAGGCAAGATCACTCCAAGAAATAGAGGCCTACGCCTCCCAGGAGTTTATTCTTTTACTTGAGGATGCGGCGCATGCGCTAGGTTTTAGCGCCCATGAAGCGCATGAGTTAGCGACGGCAACTACCGAGGGCAGTATTGCGTTTCTTAAAGCCAGCGGCCTTTCGCCTGCTGAATTAGTCAAACAAATTTGTTCTAAAGGAGGCACGACGGAAGCGGGTATTGCGGTATTGCGTAAGGGGGGGGCGCTTAAAGAGGCAGTTTACGCGGCGCGTGCGCGTGCCCAAGAATTGTCTGAAAAGCTACAGTTCTCGTAGCATGGGGAGGAAACCAAGAAAATGGGTAAAATAGGGATTATCGGCGGCAGCGGTTTATATGCGATTGAAGGGATTAAAGAGTGCAAACAGGTGCGTTTAGAAACTCCGTTTGGAGATCCTTCCGACGCATTTGTGACCGGGATTTTAGAAGGCAAGGAGGTGGTATTCCTTCCCCGTCATGGGGTCGGGCATCGTATCGCGCCTAGCGATATTAACTACCGCGCGAATATTTACGGGATGAAGGAATTGGGGGTTGCGCGTATTATTTCGGTGACCGCATGTGGAAGCTTGAAAGAGGAGATTAAACCACTTGATTTTGTGGTCGTAGACCAGTTTGTCGACCGCACCAACCACGCCCGCGATATGACTTTTTTTGATCAGGGAATAGTCGCGCATCTTGTCTTTGCCCATCCGGTCTGCCAAGATATGGGGAAGATACTCTTCGAGACGGGCACGTCCCTGGGGCTGTCGATGCATTCTTGCGGCACCTATATTAATATGGAGGGACCCGCATTCTCTACGTTGGCAGAGTCAAAGCTTTACCGCAGCTGGGGCATGGATGTTATCGGGATGACCAATATGTCTGAGGCAAAACTTGCCCGCGAGGCAGAGATTTGTTATGCGACAGTCGCGTGCGTGACCGATTATGATTGCTGGCATCCTTCTCATACCAGCGTTACCGTCGATATGGTGATCCAGAACTTGGGACGTAATATCGAAAATGCCAAGAAGCTGCTTGTGCAGGTGATCAAGGCGATTCCTTCGGAGAGGGATTGTGCGTGTAAGAATGCGCTCCAGCATGCGATTATCACCGATAAGAATCTTATCCCGACGGAGATAAAGAAAGATCTGGAGATCATTATCGGCAAATATATCCGCTAAATGGATTATAAAAAAACCCTCAATCTTCCTAAGACCGCGTTTCCTATGAAGGCAGATTTGCCTAAGAAGGAGCTTCTGTTTCTACAGGGGTGGGCAGCGCAGGATATGTATGCGCTTCGTGGAAAACAATCGGCAGGAAGAGAAAAATATATTCTGCATGACGGACCTCCGTATGCCAACGGCCATATACACATCGGCCATGCCCTTAATAAGACGCTGAAAGATATTGTGGTTAAATTTAAGTCTATGCAGGGGTTTGATGCTGCGTACGTCCCGGGATGGGATTGTCACGGCCTGCCTATCGAACACCAGCTGTTTAAGGAACTGAAAATCTCTAAATATCAGGTCTCGCAGCAAGAATTCCGCAGGAAGGCCTCTGAGTATGCAGCGGGGTTTGTCGCTTTGCAGAAGGAAGAATTCAAACGCTTAGGGATATTCGGAGATTGGGACAATCCGTATTTGACCTTTCACCCTGAATACGAAGCGCATATCCTTTATTCGTTGAGTTCTTTAGTAAAAGGCGGATATATCTACCGTGGGTTGAAACCGGTAAACTGGTGTTTTAAATGTGAAACAGCCTTAGCTGAGGCTGAAGTCGAATACGAGGATCATACCTCTCCTTCTATCTTTGTACTCTTTCCTCTCTTAGAGAACGAAGATTTCCCTAAAGGAGCAGGGTTGCTTATTTGGACGACTACTCCCTGGACACTCCTGGCAAATGTTGCCGTAGCCGTCCATCCTGATTTCATCTATTGTGTGGTGAAGGCCGATAAAGCGGTATTGGTCATTGCCCGCGTATTAGTCCCGAAGGTTATGGAAGCCGCAGGGATACGTGACTACGAAATCATCCGTGAAATAAAAGGGAGCACTCTGGAGGGTGCTTCATACACCCATCCCCTGGGCCTTCGCAAAGGGAGAGTGGTTCTGGCGGAGTATGTTTCTGCAGATGAAGGAACGGGACTAGTGCATACCGCGCCGGGCCACGGAAATGACGATTATCTTACGGGAACAAAATATAAATTAAATATTATCATGCCGGTTGACGCGAAGGGGAATTTCGATGAGAGTACCCAGGAATTCAAAGGGATGAATGTCTACGATGCCAACAAAGTCATTATTGAGAAACTTGGTTCCAGAGGAGTACTCCTTTTTGCGTCATGCCTGCAGCATTCTTATCCCCATTGCTGGCGCTGCAAGAATCCGGTGATCTTTCGCGCTACGAGCCAGTGGTTTCTCAACCTTGCGCATAATGATTTGCGCGCGCGAACCATGAAGTCGATCATGACTGAAGTGCAATGGATCCCGGAGGCAGGCAGAGAGAGGATTAAGGCAATGGTGGAACTGCGTCCTGACTGGTGTCTGTCGCGACAAAGATATTGGGGGGTGCCCATTCCTGCATTGATTTGTACGCACTGTAAAGAGGAATTTCTGAACCCGGAGGTTATTGACGCGTTTGCGCATATTGCTGCGCGGGAAGGTACGGATGCCTGGTTTATCAGGAAGATCGAGGACTTCACGCGTGGGAATATCCGTTGTCCTTCGTGCCAGGGCACTTTATTTTCTAGGGGAGCGGACATTTTGGATGTATGGTTTGATTCAGGGGTTAGTCATCAAGCGGTATTAAAGGATAGGAAAGAGTTGGATTTTCCGTGTGCGCTGTATCTGGAAGGTTCGGATCAACACCGGGGTTGGTTTCAGTCTTCGCTTATTACGTCTATCGGGATTGAGAAGATCGCTCCTTTTAAGCGTGTCCTCACGCATGGGTTTGTGGTTGATGGGGAAGGGCGGAAGATGTCCAAATCGCTGGGGAACGTAATTTCCCCTCAAGACATTATCAAGGATTACGGAGCGGATATTTTGCGTTTGTGGTGCGCATCAAGCGACTATAATGAAGATATTCGTATCTCGGGTCATATTATCGCGCGCCTGGTAGAGGCGTATCGTAAGATACGTAATACCGCGCGTTTCATCTTAAGCAACCTTTATGACTTTGATCCCGTAGATACCACGGAGGCACGCGTGGGGCTAAAGAAGATTGATCAGTGGGTTTTGTCAGAGTTGAACGGCCTTATTCAAGACGTCACGCGTGCCTATGAGGGGTTTAGTTTCTATAAGGCCTATAAGGCGATCTATGATTTTTGCAACGAAGAGCTCTCGATGTATTATTTGGATATGGTCAAAGGGAGGCTCTATACATATGCGGCGTCTTCTCCTGAAAGGCGTGCAGTCCAGGCTGTCCTCTATGAAGTGCTGCACGTCTTGGTTAGGCTCATCGCGCCGGTTTTGGTATTTACGTCTGAAGAGATATGGCAGCATATGCCAAAGACAGCTTCTGAGAAAGAAACGCCGAGCGTGCATCTTTTGGATTGGCCGGTGGAGCAAGAGAAGGCTTCTTTTCAGTCTATGGCGCAATCACTTGAAGTGATTTTTGGGTTAATCCCTGAAGTGGCGAAAGTTTTAGAAGAGAAGAGATCGGGAGGGCTCATCGGCAGTTCCTTTGAGGCACAATTAATTATATTGACAAATGACCAGAATCGGTATAATTACTTAGAACGCTTACAGGGTGATCTTGAAGAGATCTTTAAGGTTTCTCAGGTGGTGCGGAAGAAGGAGGATTCATTTGGAACCGCAGTACCTTCATTGAAGTATCCAGATATTGCTCTGCGCGTGCAGAGCGCAGAAGGCCAGAAGTGCGCGCGTTGTTGGAATTATAGCGTGGTACTCGGAAAGGAAGCGCAGTACCCGGATCTTTGTCCGCGATGTGTAGACGCAATCAATAAGGAGATGGAAACGTGTTGAAAAAACGATATACGAAGAAAGAGCTGAAAGAATTCAAGAAGCTTGTCTTGAAACAGCAGGAATCGATCGTCGATGATATTAAGCATATTTCCGAGGATACCCTTAAGAAATCCCAGAAGGATGCATCGGGAGATATCTCCGGGTACACGTATCATATGGCGGATGTAGCCACCGATAATTACGACCGTGAATTTTCTTTGGGGTTGGCTTCGCATGACCGTAAGATGCTCTATGATTTTGATGATGCCCTCAAGAAGATTGAAGAAGGCACGTTCGGCATTTGCGAGGACTGTAAGATCCTCATCTCCAAGACCAGGCTTAAGGCATTACCGCAGGCGCGCCTATGCGTGAAGTGTAAAGAAAAACGGGAGAAGCGTTAAGTATTCTTCGTGCCGATGAGCTATGTTGAATGTCATCTCAATCTTTTTTTTAGATCAGCTGACCAAGTATCTGGCCACGCATTTTCTCTCGCGGGGTGAATCGTTTCCCGTCATTCCTAAGGTATTCCATCTGACGTTGGTCTATAACCGGGGGGCCGCGTTCGGCCTGCTTAAAGATCAACTCCCCATATTTATCGTTACTTCTCTGGTGGCGATACTGATAGTAGGGATCAGCCTGAGGCGCTATTTTCATGAAAAACGGTACCGTTATCCTTTAAGCCTTATTTTGGCGGGTGCGCTGGGGAATCTGGTTGACCGTCTCTTGTGGGGTCATGTGATTGATTTTTTGGATTTTCGTATCTGGCCCGTCTTTAATATTGCGGATAGCGCGATAACCATCGGAGCGATCATACTCGGATGGACCCTGTTTTATCGGAAGAATACTCAATCTTGTTGAAAGTCTAATGTCGCAAGTTTAATGTAATTCGTTACACATTACACATATAACCTATCGCTAGTTAATTTAATACCATGCATCCCGTTATCGGTACCCTCGGTCCGTTTACATTTTATTCCTACGGCCTTATGTTGGTGGTTGCTTTTTTCGTCGCCACCGGCGTGGCACGCGCTACGGCCGTAAAAAACAAAATACCTCCGGAGGCAGTCTTTAACTTTTCTTTTTTGGTCTTGGTCGCCGGAATATTCGGCGCCAGGATTCTTTATATTATTGAACATTTCTCCTATTATCGTGCCAAGCCCTACGAGATCATTATGCTTCAGCACGGGGGGCTTTCTTGGTTCGGCGGGTTAGTGGCCGGCAGCCTCGGTGGGGTGATATATTTGCGCAGGCACCGTCAGCCGATTATAGCGTTCTTTGATAATTTTGCGCCTGCGCTTGCCTTCGCGCATGCCATTGGCCGCATAGGATGTTTCTTAAACGGTTGTTGTTTCGGAAGACCGCTGTGTGGTCTGCCTCTGCAAATCGTATCCTCGTTGTTGCTTTTTCTTATTTTTCTGGTTTTATGGTTTTTACAGAGAGCCCCGCATCGGCGGGGGAGTATTTTTTTTACCTACCTTCTTTTGTATTCGCTCAAACGTTTCTTCGTCGAGTTCTTGCGACTTGATAATCCCCCTGTGTGGAGGGGGTTTTCTCTGTTCCATTTGATTAGTGTGGCACTTTTTACGGGATCCCTTGCGGCTTTGTATGTGATACGCAAAAAGAATAGCTAAACGTATGCAGCAATACCAGCTACAAGTCCTTCCGGAAGAATCGGGCTCGCGCATTGACCTGGTGCTTTTCAGTTTCTTTAAGAAACAGAACGCCGGGTTCTCCCGTATGTTTGTGCAGCAGCTGATACGGATAGGCAACGTTTCTTGCGGTCAGCAAATCATTGTGCGGCCTCATTACAAAGTAAAGGCCCTGGATGCGATACGTGTCTTAGTGGAAGAGAAGACGTGTGATGAAATCAGGGGAGAGGATATCCCTTTGGATATCGTCTATGACGATGCGTTCCTCGCGGTGCTTAACAAACCTCCCGGATTAGTGGTGCACCCTGCGCCGGGAAACGCCACCGGCACTCTCGTTAATGCCCTTATCCATCGGTTTAAGAAACTCTCTACGGTCAATCCGCATCGGCCCGGTATTGTGCACCGGTTAGACAAAGAGACTTCGGGTTTGTTGGTCATTGCCAAAGATAATGCCACGCACCTTAATCTTACCGCACAGTTTTCCGCCCATAGTATTACGCGTGTGTATGTGGCGTTGGTAAAAGGGAAGATGGAGTTTGATGAGCAGGTCATTGAGGTTCCCATAGGAAGGCATCCTTTCAGAAGGAAAAATATGGCGGTTGGTTTTGGGGAACATACGAAGTTCGCCAAGACTCTTTACCGTACCCTTACGCGTTTCAATGATTTGAGTTTAGTGGAGCTGCGGCCCTATACCGGAAGGACGCATCAATTGCGCGTACACTTGGCGCATATCGGGCACCCCATCTTGGGAGATGAGAAATATTCTCAAAATAACGATTTTGGCCGGCTTTACCTCCATGCCCGACTGTTGGGTTTTGTGCATCCTGGTACGGATAAATACCTTGAGTTTTCTTCTAAGGTCCCAGAAGAGTTCTTGCGCGTGTGCAATAGTCAAGGGATAAAAAATACTTGATTTTTCTCTTGCGCATGTTATAGTACATTACAATGTTGATTTAGGACTAAAGATATAGAAAAGGGTCAGTACCAAATAGTGTAAAAAGGAGGAGGCAATGCCAGCGAAACCTAATGTCCCCGTTATAGTTTTAGCCGTCTTATTATTAGTATCTTTAGCCTTAGCAGGGAGCGGTTTCTATTTTCTTCAGCAAGAGCGTGTCAGAAGCATGGAGTTTCAGGAAGAGATAGAAGAATTGGATGCCAAGCAGCGCCTTACGCAGTCGCGATTGGATGATTCTAAAAAGACTATCTCTGATCTACAGGTCAAATTACAGCAGTCCCAAGAGCAATACGATACGCTTAATGTCCAGCTGCAGCAGGCGGTATCGATACGACAAGAAGTGTTAAGCAAGGCGGAGCAGTTAGGAGCTGACCTTAAAGGGCAAATGGCGTTGCGGGTTGATCTAGAGAAGAAGCTTACCGTGGCCCAAGATGAAGCGCGCAAGATGCTGGCGCAATTGAACGCGGTGAAGTCGCAAAAGGTCTCTTTGGAAGCAAAGGTCAAGGAGCTTGAGTCTTACCAAAACGTAGAATTAGGTACTATTGTGGTCAATCCTGAGCCCGCACTGCAGGGCAGTATGCTTGACTCGATGGAAGGGTCCACGGCACTGGCTTCTTCTACCGGGCTTGAAGGGAATGTGCTGGTAGTGAATAAAGACTATAATTTTGTCGTTCTTAATCTTGGAAGAAAAGATAATGTGGCGATAGGGACGGTCTTTTATGTATATCATAATGATAAATATATCGGTGATGTAAAGGTAGAAAAGGTGCATGATGCTATGAGCGCCTGCGGGTTTTTCACCGAAGACATCAAGTATAAGATTGTTGAGGGCGATAAAGTCGTGCAAAAGGTCAAGTGAAGCCTTTTGTCTTAAAGCCTTGTGGGAGGCTCAAAGGAAGAGTCTTCCCTTTAGGCGACAAGTCAATTTCCCACCGTGCAGTAATCTGTTGCGCACTATCTCCCGCAAAGACGGTTATCCGTAATTTTCCCTTTAACCAAGATTGCCTTTCAACGGTTCGTGCGTTTAAGAATCTGGGAGTACGTATCGACGTAGTGGGGGGCATAAAAGCCCTCGCAGGGACTCTTGCTATTTACGGCAGAGGGATATTTGGTTTGAGTAAGCCTGGCGTACCGATAATGGCCGGGGATTCAGGTACTACCTATCGGATCCTTCTAGGGGTATTAGCGGGGCAAAAGTTCACGACGCGGCTACTTGCAGGAAAGGGTCTCTCAAGACGTCCGATGGCACGGGTTACCGGGCCGTTACGTCGTATGGGTGCTGAAATCGAGGCAACGACAAAGAGGCGCCGTAAAGAAATCGAGGAGTATCCTCCGGTGCAGATACAGGGGCGGCCACTGCGTGGGATGACCTATCGTATCCCGGTTGCGTCCGCGCAGGTAAAATCTGCGTTGCTCTATGCCGGATTATATGCAACCGGGTGCATGCGGCTTATTGAGCCGATTAAGACGCGCGATCATACCGAGAGGATGCTTAAGCTTTTTAAGGCTGATATACGTACGCACGGCAATCAGGTTGTCTTGCGAGGCAGAAAAGAGCTGGTTTCTCCCGCAGCGTTCTATATCCCCGGTGATATTTCATCGGCAGCGTTCTTTATCGTCATGGCGGCGATACTGCCGGGTTCTGAGATCGTCGTACATAAGGTCAGTCTTAATCCGTCGCGCATGGGGGTAGTGAGGGTATTGAGGCGAATGCGTGGTCGCATCCGCATAAAAAATCAAGGTGTAATAAACGGGGCAGAGCCGCAGGGAGACATACACGTGCAGTCGAGCCGATTACAGGGGACCACGGTGGAGAAAGAAGAGATTCCTGCGCTCATTGATGAGCTTCCGGTATTGATGGTGGCAGCCTGTTATGCACAAGGAAGGACTATTTTTCAAGGAGTCGGTGAGCTCAGAGTCAAAGAGACCGATCGTATCCGTTCTATGTCCGAGAATTTATCAAAAATGGGTGCGTCTATTACTGTGCTGACACGGAAACGCAGGGAAGATATTGTAATTGAGGGAGGTCGGCAACTTTGGGGTGCCAGGGTGAAAAGTTTCTCAGATCACCGCACTGCAATGAGCTTGATTGCCGCAGGAATAGCCGCAAAGGGCACGACAACGCTTGATGATATCTCTTGTATCAGCAAATCCTTCCCGCATTTCATAAATATACTCAATTCTTTGGTAAAATAAGATTTGACAGAGACTTTAAACTCTGATAAAATTCTGCGTACCTCTACTCCAAGGAGCCAGTAATGTCAAAAATTAAGGAACTATTTACAAAATACCTGAATTATGTACTCGGTCTTTTCTCTAATGATATGGGAATAGACTTAGGGACCGCGACCACCCTGGTATATGTCAAGAATGAAGGGGTGGTTTTATGTGAGCCTTCGGTGGTTGCGGTAGAACGAGGGACTTCGCATGTATTGGCGGTCGGTGAGGAAGCAAAACGAATGTTGGGCCGTACCCCGGGTAATATAGTGGCGATCCGTCCGATGAGAGACGGGGTAATCTCGGATTTTGAGATTACCGAAGCGATGCTGAGG
>JAHISH010000261.1 GCA_018818365.1 Candidatus Omnitrophota bacterium
AATTCGCCCACGAACAATTCCCTCTTTCATACTCTAGCTTGTCAATAACACTTTTTGATACCCCGGAAACGGCAGCTAACTCCGGGATTGTCCAGCCTTTCTGACGACGCAAGGCACGGATTCTTCCGGGAAGCTCCTCTATTACTTGGCAAAGCTGCGGATCCGCCCCTAATCTGCGCATTATTAGAAGCGTCGGAGGCATCCATCTGTTCTCAACGTAACTTTCGTTTCTGCGTAATACATCATGTGAACAACCTACGAGCCTGGCCGCGTCTATCTGCCTTAATCCTAAATTCTTCCTCAAGGAAAGAATGTATTGGTGCGGCGCTTTTAACAACGGAAGCAGAGATCTCAACGACTCCGGGTCATCAAAAGTTATCCTTTCTCTACTGACACTCGCCGCAATAGAAGAGATTCCCTGAAGGTCCTCTATTTCCCTCGCGCACAGCGTACCCTGACGAAAAACAAGATGCTTAAGATACCCCTGGTCTCTCTTCAATCTCACGGAGAGACTTGCTAAACTTAAGTTAGCATTTGTATGGTTTCTTTCCGCTGTCTGTGTAAGCCTTGCGATAATTTTACGTAGTCGTTTCATCAATGCATCGACATCCACACTTCTCCTGCCGCCCAGATACACCACTCCCCAGCTTCTAAGCTGTGCATAAGAAATAACTTTTAAGTACACACACTCCCGTAAATAATCGGCTCTGAATCCCAGATGTCTTGACACCGCGCCTATCGTCGGGTGTATAGGCATACTGCGCAGCTTTTCAGCCGCCTGTGGCACCGCTACTCCTAAAAATCTGGCCGTACCTTCTTTTATCCATCCCGACAGCTCTTCGTGGCTTACATTAATTTCCCGCATAGAATCAGGAGAAATTTCCAGCGTCGTTTTAAGCGTATCCATTTCGGGCTGTTTATTTGCTTGTAACATTGAAATGATGGTATCCACCACGCGCCTGCGCAGGAAAACTTTAGGTATCTCAACATCAACGCCTGCCCCGGCCAAAACTTCAATCTCCAACCACCCTGCTTCTGCTAAATGCGTGAGTACTTCGTCTTTTCTTGCCAGCAACTCTTCTATTCTGCAAAGCGGTTGGGTGTGATGTTTTATCCAATATATGCTGCCGAATTTCTTAAAAAGCATTGTTGAAAGATCTTCCGGGCTCAATGAATCTTTCGACGAGGATGATAGTGGCTGAACTACCTCTTGGATGCACTCGCATAGCTTCTGGTGTGCCTTAGAATGAAGGAAATCTTTGTTGTCGAGAAAATTCCTTGTCAGAAGCTCAACTATTTCTTCGGGAGTCGAATATATCAACATCATACCTTCCCACAACTGCGCGATATCCAAAGATAGCGATGCGATGAAATCTTCTCTATCGGCAATAAAATCTTGCAAAGGATATCGTGAGGTATCGGCTAACAATAAAAAGAGTGTCCTCAAAATAAGGTCCTCTTCTTCGAAAGCGAAGTCTCCAATCATATTATCCACTGCGGTATCGCAAAGCTGCCCCATACCCCACTCTTCTGCCAGATATCGACATACCCTCAACCGTAATTGAGAAATCCTAGCTTTTATTGCCGGGGAAAGACTACTATTGGAATTAAAAAGAGGGGTATAATTGCTTCTTATTTGCACTACCCTCTGTCCATCTATGAGCACGGTTGGGGATCCCTGAAGTTCTCGAAATAATACCTCCCATGCCTGCGCTTCTCTATTCCTCATCGCGCGTTGATATGCCTCCTCATCATCCCTTGGGGACGTTCCCCGCGGAGACACCCTTTCGTTCTGTAAGCCGTTTTCAGCCGATACATTACGATAATGGGTTGTCTGCACCGGAGAAGAAGCACTTACCCTTTGGAATACCGCAAACTCTCCGCCTCCGTCAAAGAAACAACGCTCAGTAAGTTCTATCCCATGAATATCGGGTTGGTACGTAACTAACCGCTCATCAGTATTGAGCGCACATAAACGCGCCCTTTCTGCGGGAGATAACAAGATGCTCAAAGGTTCCTGAAACATCCCTGCGCTCTTTAAATATTCGATCAAACCCCCTTGGCGGCCAAAGAGGAATTCAGTCAATGAAGTACGATATACAAAGGCTACTACATATACCCCTGCCGGAATTTGGACGATAAGATTTTCAAACCATCTTCTTACTCTCTCTTCACTCTGTCCATAAAACCTCAAATTATAATCCACTTGCTTCAGGAACAAAATATCTCCATACTTCATTGCATGCACCCAAGAATCTATCAAACCATCCTGCAAGATATCGCGCATCTCATGGACGATGATGGGACAAAGAGAATCTATGGAAGGAAGAATCTCCGGGTAGACTTGCGCCACTAAATCATACGCCATCCTAAAATTCCACCTTACACTAAGCTCGTCATTAAACCGGTCACACGTCCACATCCCCGCTCCGCCATAAAGCCCTGAGAAAAGATCTGCTCCGGGGAGAAGATTAAACCACCGGGTTTCTTCTGTAATAATTCCGACGGTGCGTAATAAGATAAGTTCCTGTAGATACGTATATATTCTAATGGCTCCCGGAAGCGCGGAATCCATCTGTGTTTCTATCATCTTTAAAATAGTATGCGGGGATGTGCCGTTGTCTGTTGGTATATGTCCCGGCACCGACGAGGAGGATGCGGGCTGATTTAACGAACAAACTTCGTGATAGCAAATAAAACTCCAAGGATAAGCATATTCCAGGTAAGGATGTTGCGGATAAGAAAATATGTCTTCGCTATTAGCTTTAACAGAGAAGTGCAGATGGGACAACAACGGCCATTCCGTTCTTACAATTGCTCCTAAAGGCTGTCCTTGCTCTACCTCCTGCCCGCTAACTAAGCCTAAAGCAGGCTCAATATGTGTATACATTGATTGCAAATTAAAATGCTGATGATAAACAACAACACCTTGTCTAAACGACCCTGCCAGATGCTCCGGGGTGATATAAATAATTCTCCCTTCATCAACAGATCGCACTGGAACTCCTGCCGCAATATGCCTCTTCTTGCCTTTTCTTGTTTTATAAAAAGCGAAATCTACCCCGCCGTGCGGTTGGCTCCTATCGAAACAGAACGGCCCGCAGAAAACCGTCATCCAGATAGTCCGAAATTTCGAGGTACTCCAGTTTCTCCTATCCAAATATTCCGTCCCATACGGAAATTCCCAACGAACAAAATCTCGCGGCATGTCTTCTCGGCTAATCGGGAGAGGAAGTTTATCTTTTATTTCCGTAATAAAACAATGTCGTCCCCTTTCGTTGTTTGTTTCCACCGGCGAAGAAGCTGAGCCTTTAGCGGCAGGTACACTAATGGGGACGGTTCTGTTTTTCGCCTGCATCGGCGAAGCACCCGAACGAATCCGCGGCCGATCAACGAAAACTCCCCCTCCGGGGATTTCTTGGTCGCCAGGTAGCGTGCGCAGTCTCCAGTTTCCAACCCCCGCAAGCGCCAGCACCAGCTCATTATCGTATTCATCCGTCTTGCTACCTGGACTTGACAACCTCCACACAGCAATTTCCGAGTATCCCCATTCTACCCCGATGATTTCAGAAGGCGTCCTGACCAAAGCCAACCGCGGCAGAAATCTCTGACGCCATAAATCACCTATGTCCTTATACCCGTCTTTTCTGAAAGGCTGCTTCTCAACCAAGGCATATCCGTTGGGCCTAAGATGGTTCTGGACAAACGTCCCGACCACAAACAAATTCCTTTTGATCTCCTCAAGACCCTCACTATCAGATTCGTAATCAGGGGCTTTTTCAAGGATAAAATTAAATCCCGACTCGAATATCCCGGGGTCGATACCGGGAAGGTCGCAAAGTTTAGTTGAACCGATATAGATGATCGATCTCTGGCGCGCAGCCTTTTCTCTTGGATGTTGCCACAAAAAGCTTATTTCCCAGATATCGGTGCCTCTCTTCAATTGTCTTACTTTGATTGAATCTGCGGGCACACCTAACAAGCGCAAATCCATTAAAAGAGACACTTCCATTGCCGCTGAATCCAAAGGAGAGTTAAAGTAAGGAACCCTGAACCTTAAGATGTCGGCAAAGGTAAGTCTGATGTGACTATTCCTCTCTTCTTTGCTGCTAAATGGCTGCATGCTGAACATCACTGTCTGCGCAGCTCCTGTAACCAGTAAAGAATCATGGACGCAAAAAGCGCTATTGAAATTAAAAGTGCGTGCGTTTCTTATGTGCGATGCGTAACGATCATATAAATAAAGTAAGTAAGCAAGCCTTGGCCTGCCGAAAATAAGCTCTAATTTCTGAGGGTAACCGACATGATGACGCCTGAAGGATGCTTCCAGTTTCCTCAAGTCAAACTCATCCTGGCCACCCGGACCTTGATTATTACAATATTCGACATATTCCTGATCCAAAACGCCATAGTCAAAGGCAGCCCGCGCAGGAGAAGAAGCGTGGGAAAAACACCCCTGTTCTTTAACCAATAATACTACTGCGGTAGGCAGAAGAAATAATCTATTCCTGAGAGTAAAGAGCGAAACACTACTATCCACCCGCATCTGCGTCTGAGCATAATGCGTGGAAAATCCTTCCAATAGGCCGGTCGCCTCCAAGGAATCCCAGTCATACGCATCCAAAACGAGTATCCGGTCGCCGCAACACAATATCTCATCCGTGATATGCCGCAGAATCAAATCTGGGGGAAGAGCGTGATTTTTCCAGACCAGAGATAGTTCCAAATAACCGTAAAGGCCTTTGGCAATAAGGGTAAGCGGACGCTGAACATCCCGCACCGCATCATCATAGGCCCGCAGCGTAGTGGCGTCCCTGCCTATCTCTAATCTTCCTGCTTCTTCAGACTGCCTTACTAAAGGATGGGTACTGCCTAAAACAGCCCCGGCCATCTCTCGACCGTCATCAAAATCTCCGTTGTCTTCGTTTAAGGAAACCGTCCGGACCAACATCGATGGCACTATATCAATGCCCCGGAAAGGATAGAGAAATGTCCCCTCATCCCCCAGGCAGCACGCGATACCTCTCATGAACCGGTAATACGCAAAGAACAACGCTAATTTGTCTTCATATCTATGCTCTTCTGCGGCCCCTTCGCCTTTTCTGCTCTTCTTGCCGGCGATCTCTGCGAGCGCGGTTTCATAATCTGATACCGCCAGATCAAGCTTGAAACCAAGAAAAATGGGACCGTTTCTATTTTCTCCATCTCTCTGCGCCGGCGAGGAGGATTTCTCTTCCTCTTCCTCATCCAGCAACCGCTCTGCCTCAGGAGAAATCTCCACGCTATCTTCTTCTTGCTGGGGCAGCTGCTTCGGCTTTACGCGTCTGCGCGGCCTCTCTCCCCTCCTCATCAGCCACATTAACCATGCCGATACCGGAGTTTCCGTAACCGAACGAATACGGTCCACAGGGGTAACTTGTCTTTCTTTCTGGGAATCAGACCTTGTAATAATCGGCGAGGAGGCAATTGCAGCGGGCTCTTTGCAGAGTATCGTTATTCCTGTACTCGTAGGGACTGTCTGGAATCCCCTCTTGGCAAAGGCCTGTTGCAAAGCACTCGGTCTTCCATACAAAACCCGCTCTAAATCTAGGACAATTTCGATCTGGACGTCTTGAGGCATAATCTTATGTAAAGCCCGAATTACTGCTCCGAATATCCCTCTCCTTTGAAATAGCGGTAGCGTTTCGCCTTGTAAAAGCGATACTACATTTGTTAAAGTCCCTCTTAGAAAAGTTAAGCACGATACGGTACGCGCAGTTAGGAACGGAGAGTTGCCAAAGCTTTCCCCACCCAGAGTCCTCCAAAACCAATCTTCTCCTACCTCGCCCTGAAGCAGTTCAACCGTAATACAGATAAGCCTTTCTACATCTACGACCTTAACTTCGTATTGCTCACCATTTTTATCGCGAATTTTCAATCCGTTTAATTGGACAAATGGGATAGCCGATCCCCCCGCCGGCGAGGAGGACGATAAAGGAGCCCTCCCATCAAGCCGAGGGATAAAATCAAGCGATGCCCTGCAATCCTCCAACGCCGGAATCTGTCCGAGATCTCCTAACCACCCGACATGCGGAGCATCAAAATCCAGTGCCCTGCGCGCGTACGTCGGGGCATAGTAATACGTTGCGATATACTCGGCATTATCTCCGCCAAAGTAATAATAGAATAGGATATCGTGCCACGAAGTAAAAACAACCAACGGATAGTTGCTACGATATAAGACGCGCTCCATCATTTTAACCGAAAAGCGTGCGTTCCCCAATTCAAAGGGATGGATCCAGGCAAGACTATAGAACGCCCAGACCGCAAGATACAACGGATCAAGGCGGTTTTCATCATTCTGCTCGATCAGTAAAAGTTCTCTATTTAGAATATTGAGGTATTCTTCCAGACAAGTAGCCATTCTATAATGCGGCACATAGAGGAGATACTGATCTGTTATATCATCGAGCCTTAACACACCGCTTCTTGAAAGCATGCCATGACGTTTTTCGGATTCGATATATTTTCCGTGGGCCTCTTCTAAGATTTGCCGGGACAGACTAAGAGGATGAACCAATGCCTCGAAGAATTCTGGCTGTGGGTGTCTCCCATAGGGGATACTTCCTCTCAAAGCCTCGATTTTCCTTAACCATCGTGCCAAGCGTATACGATGCTTTCTCTCAGATGAGTAAAACTCTCTTTCCCCGCGAAGTGCCCACTGTAAGAAAAAAAGAGCTCGCCCAAATGCCGCCGCTGCCGGAAACGGAGGATAATATTGATGGCAAAGGACTAATAAGAAATCCTCCTTATCTGCTTGAGACCAATCATTACGATCGACTATAGCCACCGCAGAGGTAAAGAATTCCTCGGAGAAAATAGAAGGAGCTTCCGGCAATGCGGGAGGATTTACAACACCTCTTAATTCCTTCCAAAAACTCGGAAGACGTCGCAGTCGCTTTTCGATGGGAAAATCAGGTCTTTGCGCCGGAGAAGAAACCCCCACCCCCAGACGTCTACCGTTTTTCCTTGGAAGGTGTCTACGATTTGTTCGGGAAGGTGTCTGGAGTACCGGGGAAGAAACCTGTGATTCTAAACGCTCACAGACTTTTCCCTCTACGATGTCTCTTCTTAATCTCACCGTCTCTCTTGTCAATCCGTCGAACATTTTACCAATATCTTCCAGGCTCAAATCTTCCTCAGGGGAATAATATAACCTGAACATCGAAGCATCTCTTCCTGATACAACACCTTCTTGAGTAAGTGCATCTAACGTACGCCAGATTTTCGCTAAATCCATAGTCGCTTCGGAAGGCAATAACTCGCATACCGTTGTATCGCTATGCGTAATAATATTTCCTAAAGTCAAAGTACTGCCCGAAGGTCCTCTTGGTTCATCTAATGATGCCGGCACTCTCTCCTGATCCTCCGTTAATTTTTTTACCAGCCGCAATACCGCGTTGCGAATGCATGTGGCTAAAAAGGAAATAATTTTTCTTTCAGGAATATTGGAAAGATTGCAGTTCATAACCGCGGAATAGAGCCCTCCGGTTACTCCTATCGGGTTAGGACCGTGCCTATCTTTTGCCAAGTGCGCCAAGCCTACTAATACCAGATCTTCTCTATAGCAACGCAGTTGTGGAAATCTTGTAAGAATCTGCTTATCTACTATCCAGCCTACAAAAGGAAAGAGCCTTCTTCTAATCTTTTCCCACGCTTCTTTCTTTCCGGCTTGCGCATCCATAATCAATCGCTTGAGCGCTACGTCAGAGAAATCATTGACTGATCTTCGTGACGACGCCCTCCCCTTTCGCTGAGAGCCGTTATTCCTATATCCATTCTGCCCTACCCCGTCGGCACGCCGGGCAGAGTTACTTGTGATGAAAACAAAAAACTTCCTTCTACGATTTTTCCCCATCGCCCCGCACACAGGAACTTTCATATAGGCGATTGAATCTTCCCTCTGTACCAAAACGATCCCCGAACCTTGGGCTGCGGCTCTCACAAGCATTTGCTTAGTCATCAGGCTGCCGTCATGGCCGTTGCCAGAATAGTGAGGGATTATCCGGTTGTCGCTCCAATCCGCAAGAATATCCCTTATCTGGTCCTGTTGCACCACGAAATCAACATTATCCATACGGGCACCCTGAAGAGTTTCAAAAGAATCCCTGGCCGCCACCACCTCAGGGACCAATGGAATAAGTGACATGACTGTATCCAACTCCTTTAGTTCCTTCGCAATTTTTTTGGTCAGCTCCAACATCAATCTATCCATGGATTGTTTCGTATCTGTCCCATTACCGGCGATACGCGCAGAGACTTCTTCGCATTGAGACAAAGAAGATACGATGGCAGACCTCATTGCCTTTATATGTGCGTTCACTCTTCTTCCTATTCCTTCATCATCGAACGCAGCGTAATCAATCTTACCTAAATCATCAGCCAGAGCTTCAAGTGGCTGGGAGAGTTGCTCTTCTACGACCTGCGTAATCAGAAGACTACGACCGACTAATATCCTCTGCCTTTCTTCTTCAAAGACGTCACGCACATATGCACCCAGATTAAAGATAGTAAGATCATCTTTCGATGATCCGGGGATAGTAAAGAATGTCTGTCGGTTGTAGCGTGTTCTTCTGTACGTGACAATCACGCCCTCCTCATCTCTTTTGCCTATAATATAAATGCCGTTGCTATAGACAAGCGGGATTTCGAAGAATTCCAT
>JAHISH010000262.1 GCA_018818365.1 Candidatus Omnitrophota bacterium
AACAAGCTTCTGGGAAAAGAAAAGGCCCCAGAGAAAAAAAACCATGATCATTCTTAATTCTTTACCCGGCATCACTATTGTACGCATCTGCCTGTTATTCTCCAAGAAGACCCTTGTTATCCTTTCTTTACTATATTCAGCCGAGAATCAAAGAGACAGAGACGAAGCGGGATACGGCAGGCATCAAACTTCATCCAGACCTTACCAAAGATAAGCCGTTGGATACTATCCACTACATACCCCAGCGGCAGCTCCCAGGAAAAGAACTCACTTCCAACAAGTGAAAGATTGTATTTTGCCGCTAGACGTAAAAAACTCCTTTTGTGAAAATAATAGAGGTGGCCCGGACGTATATGCCACCATTTCCCCGGGAACAACCGAGAGGCAAAGCTTTCTACATCGGGTGTTCCGATAATCGCTATTGCCGAAGGCCCCAACATCGCGGCAATCTTCCCCATACACCTATCTGCGGAAGCAACGTGTTCGAGGACATCTAACGCAACCACGCAATCGTAGGTACGATCTGTTTGGAAATCTTCAATCCCCACATTTTTCAGTGCGATCGTATAGGCATCCCGGGCAAACTCACAGAAGCTAATATTAGGCTCAATGCCATCCACCTGCGCATACTCGTTTTTCAAAAGCGAAACCAAAGTTCCACTGCCCGCCCCCACTTCAAGGAATGAACTGCAAGAAGGATCGTATCGCTTGATAATTCTTGAAATCTGTCGATAATTCGACTGGCCTCTTAAAGAAGCTGAATGTACATACTCGGCATCATTTCCTTCGTGGTATAACTTCCCTAATGAGTGCGGATCTATAAGGTGTTGTGGCTGTATTAACCCACAATCCTGACAAACGGCCATCGCAAGACTCTTCCCGTAATCTTTATTGGTAACACGCACATCCTCTGCCTTCAATTGCTGAATCTGGGTACGGCAGAACGATATCTTTCTTAAGAAATTTGAATGACAGACATCGCAGGTTTTTCTTTCTTCCATATACTCCCTCTTGTCCCCTTACCCTCCGAAAAGACTGCGCAGCCAGGGAAGACGCACTCCAAGGAATGCGTACACACACAACGCAAAAGATATTGAAAGGATAACGTTCTCTCTGTTTATAAAGACTAATTCCGGAGAGACCATTCGTGATCCCTTCTCCAATCCGGTCAGAAACAACCTAAGAGACCAATACCCCAATAATGGCATGCATAAAAGAAGCTCAATCTTATATTGAATGAAAAAAACAGCAAAAAGCGCAAGCGCGCCTATCCCATAACAGAGTACCGAGACAAACAGGTTCTTATGGGTGTAGACTGAAAAAGATTTGCGATAGAGAGAAAGACTTTTTCTATCCGCAATCATTCGGTATTCCGCAAGCCGTTTGCTCCCCATTAAAAAAGCCCCTCCCATCCAATATCCGAGAAGAAGGGATACCGCGGGAGTAGTCTGTTCGGTGACGATATACCACCCACAGAGAAGGCGGATAGGATTATTCACCGATTCCGAGAGCACATCCAAAAAAGGGATATCTTTGCTGCGAAAAGGACGCACATTATATACAATCCCCATCATACAATAGAAGATGCTCACCCAAAAGAATTTCATTGATACGCTCATCGCCATAAGCAGCCCTGCGGTAGCCAAGGCCATATAAAAAAAATAAATCTGACGCACACTAAGTCGTCTGAGCACCTCGGGCTTATGCTTCTTAAGGCGGTTGTGTATATCCGAAGAGGCATCGCAGAAATCATTGATTACGTAATTGGCAGAAGAAATAAGGCAAAGGCTTACGCCCCCGTAAAGGGCTTTCATCAAAAATGAAGCCGCCGGAATCTTGCTTGAGAATGCCGCCAAGACGATCCCCGGGACAAATGCAAGATTCTTAACCCATTGCAAAGGACGTGCGATGGTAATGTAGTCTTTTATCATGGGGATACCCTCGGCCCCAGAGAATTTCCTGTTAAGCGTGCATACAAAACACTAGTCTGCTCAACCATCTTCGCCAGCGAAAAACGCTCTTGAATATGCCGTTGGCCTTCTTCTGCCAGTCTCTGAGCGTACCCTGTATCGCCCAGAAGCGTAATAACTGCCCGGGAAAGCGCATGCGCATCTGCGGGGGGCACTAACAATCCGGTCTTCTGGTGCTGAATAATTTCAGGAATCCCCCCTACCGCGGTAGCCACCACCGGAATGCGCATCATCTGCGCTTCGATTAAGACCATCCCCACCGCTTCATTCAGCGACGATAATACAAAGACTTCAAGAAGGGGGAATATCGACGAAACATCCTCTTGCCAACCGGTAAGTATACACCGGTTAACCAATCCACGCTCTTTTAT
>JAHISH010000263.1 GCA_018818365.1 Candidatus Omnitrophota bacterium
TATTCTGGAAGACTAAAGAAAAGAAGCCCAAGAAATAACCTCCCTCGTTATGCATGAAGTCTTCCGCCTGGGGAAAAATATCGCTGATGTGATGAATGAAACTTTTAAGAAGATTGAAAAAGGAGAGGGGACTTTAGGAAAACTCATTTTCGATGAGACCCTCTATAACGAATTAGAGGCTGCGGTGAAGCATCGCCAAGGTACGATTGGCCGTTTCCTGTATGACGATTCTATCTACAAGAAAGTAGAAGAGTTGGTGCAGGATGCGGATGGGTTGATTTCGGATATCCGCAGGCATCCCTGGAAATTATTCTGGAAGACTAAAGAAAAGAAGCCCAAGAAATAACCTCCCTCGTTATGCATGAAGACCAAGACGATCTTTAGCTGTCAGAAGTGCGGGTATCAGACCCCTAAGTGGCTAGGCAGGTGCCCTGATTGCAGCAATTGGAATTCTTTTGCGGAGGAGGATTTCACGGTGGTCCCTGTCAAGGCAAGAGAAAGGGTCTCGCTTTATAAAGAAGAGCCGGTTTTATTAAAAGACGTCGAGGTTGATGAGGATGCGCGTTTTAAGACCGGGATGCAGGAATTAGACCGGGTCTTAGGCGGCGGAATTGTTAAGGGATCGGTGGTGCTTATCGGCGGAGATCCGGGGGTGGGAAAATCCACGATATCCTTGCAGGTCTCAAACCAGCTTACCCGCAGCGGCGCAACCGTCTTATACATTAGCGGTGAAGAATCAGTTACTCAGACCAAGCTGCGCGCAAAGCGCCTGGGTAATTTGAGCGCGGAGAATCTGTATATCGTCAGTCAAACGGATCTTTCATTGATCAATGAATATATCCGTAAGCTTACGCCCGATGTGGTCATCATTGACTCTATACAGGTGATTTTTACCCCGGAAATAAGTTCTTCTCCGGGAAGCGTCAGCCAAGTCAGAGAAACTGCGGGAATGCTGACCCAGCTGGCAAAATCAACCGGCACGGCGCTTTTTATCATCGGACATGTGACCAAGGAAGGAGCTCTTGCCGGCCCGCGCGTTCTTGAGCATATTGTGGATACGGTCCTTTATTTTGAGGGGGACCGTTTTTCTACGTATCGCATCTTGCGTGCGGTAAAGAACAGATTTGGCTCCACCAATGAGATCGGCGTCTTTGAAATGGGGTCGTGCGGCCTGGTTGAGGTAAAGAATCCTTCGGAGATATTCTTATCAGAGCGGCCCCGCGATGTGTCAGGGTCGGTGGTGGTTTCTATCATGGAGGGGTCACGGCCTCTGTTAGTTGAAATACAGGCTTTGGTAAGCCGCTCCAGTTTCGGATATCCCCGCCGCCGGGCGCAGGGATTTGATTTTAACCGGCTTTCGCTTCTGGTGGCGGTTTTGGAGAAACGCATGGGCTTGCATTTAGAGACAGAGGACATATTTGTTAATGTCGCCGGAGGGATCAAGATAGAAGATCCATGCGCCGATTTGGCCGTCGCCATGGCAGTTACCTCGGCATTTCTCGAACAAATGGTTGCGGCGGAAATGATGGTCTTAGGTGAGGTTGGTTTAGCAGGAGAGGTGCGCAGTATCTCGCAGATTGCCGTGCGCATTAATGAGGCAGAGAAGCTTGGGTTTAAACAGTGCGTGATTCCGAAAAACAATCTAAAAGGGTTTCATTATAAGAGGGGCGCGATAGAATTGATCCCGGTCTCTACGCTTAAAGAGGCGTCTGAGGCAGTCCTGCGGGGTAAGTAGTTTTTTATATAGTAAGGTTATACGGAATTATTGTTCTATAGGGAGGAATTATGAATATACTCTTAGTGCGTGTGCTTTTTGTGGTGGGGAGTATGATTATCGGTTATCAGAGTTTTGATTTAAGAGGGTCGGGGATAATAGGGCTTCTCATCGGAGCTGTCGCTGCCCTGGCAATGATTGCCATCGAAATCGCTCTTTTGAAGGTTTCGGTAAGCGGTCTCTCGAGTGCGGTCTTTGGCCTTATCCTAGGGTTAATTATGGCTAAGCTGGTCGGTGACGCATTTAGCCTGGCGCCGCTTTCTGAGTATGTCATCTCTACTGTGCGGGTGAGTCTTACCATGGTCTTTTGTTATCTCGGAATGGCAATGGCAGTACGCGGAAAAGACGAGTTTAATATAATTATTCCTTATGTGCGCCTGCGCAGGCAGGACCAGCAGGAAGACGTAGTGGTTCTTGACACAAGCGCGATTATTGACGGAAGGATCGTCGATATCTGTAAGACAAAATTCCTTTCGGGGAAAATGGTAATCCCGCGTTTTGTCCTCCGGGAGCTTCAACAGATCGCCGATTCCACCGACCCTATTAAGCGGCAGAGGGGACGGCGGGGCTTAGAGATGCTTCATACCATCCAAAAAGACTCAGGGCTTGATATTTCTTTGCATGAAGAGGATTTCCCTGAGGTGCACGAGGTTGACGCCAAACTGGTGAAGCTTGCGAAGTTACTGGAGGCAAAGATTTTGACCGTTGATTTTAACCTTAACCGTGTGGCCAGTATTCAGGGACTCAAGGTGCTGAATATCAACGAATTAGCGAATGCGTTGAAGTCAGTGGTATTCCCCGGGGAGCAGATGCAGATAAAACTCATCCGCGAAGGTAAAGAGCATAATCAGGGGGTGGGGTATCTTGAGGATGGCACCATGGTGGTGGTAGAGGATGCCCGTCGTTCCATAGGCCATGAAGTCAAAGTCACCGTTACCTCGGTCTTGCAGACGCAGGCCGGAAAGATGATCTTTACCAAATTACAGTAAAGTTTCATGGAATAGGCTTAAGGGCAAGTTTTGCGCATATGCGGGTAACGGCAATAGTACTTGCGGCGGGAAAAGGAGAGAGGTTTAAATCTCGAATTCCTAAACCGCTGGTAAAAATAGATTCCCAGCCTCTTATCATTAAGAGTCTTAATCTCCTTAGTCAGTGCCCATTCCTTCACGAACTGATAATAGTGGTGAATGCGCAGAACCAGGCAGAGATCGCGTCGGTGATCAGGCGTTTTTCTATCCCTCGGGTGCGTTCTCTGGTGCGGGGAGGCAAAAGGCGTCAGGATTCGGTGCGTAATGCGTTGCGCATGGTAAGTCACCATTCCGATGTGGTCCTTATTCATGATGCGGCCCGTCCGTTTATAGACCGGAAGATTCTGGAAAGAGTGCTCAGGCAGGTAAAGAAATCAAATGCGGCGATCGCAGGAGTTCCGGTGAAAGCGACAGTGAAGAGGGTTTCGGCAGACGGGGTAGTGAGAGAAACCTTACCCAGAGAACAACTTTGGGAGATCCAGACTCCGCAGGCATTTAAGAAGGACCTTTTACTACGGGCATACCGCGCGCATGGGAACGATGAGGTAACCGACGATGCCATGCTGGTGGAGAAGCTCGGGGTAAAGGTGAGTGTGGTCATGGGCGCATATAAAAATATCAAGATCACTACCCCTGAGGATTTAATTATTGCGCAGTCTATCGCAGAATCGAGGTAATGACTATGGCGGTCCGTGTAGGGATCGGGTATGATATACACCGTTTAATGGAAGGCCGCACCTTTATTTTAGGCGGAATAGAGATTCCCTATGGCTTGGGGCTTTACGGGCACTCTGACGGTGATGTGCTCATCCATGCGATTATCGATGCGTTACTAGGAGCGATAGGTAAAGGCGATATCGGAGAGCATTTTCCGGATTCCGACCCCCGCTATGAAGGAGTCTCGAGTGTGATTTTCTTGAAGAAGATAGGCGCGCACGTTAAGAAGGCAGGCTATCGGATAGGTAATATCGATGCGGTGGTGATTGCGCAAGAGCCGCATCTTTCGGGTTTTAAAAAACAGATTCGGGAGAAGATCGCCGGAGTTCTTTCGGTATCGGTGAATAAAGTCGGTATCAAGGCCAAGACCAACGAGGGGCTGGGGGAGTTGGGTGAAAAGTTGGCGATTGCCGTCTATGCGGTGGTCGCGCTTGAGGGAGGCAAAAAATGAGCCTTTTTATTATAAAAATTCTGTTAATTCTCTTAGGTTTGTTTGTGGTAAAGGCAATTATCCTTTCGGCGGTCTTCTCTCGGGAGATCAAATGCATCCAACACCGTGACCCGGCGGCGCGCGGTTTCTTGGAGGTGCTTTTTTTGTACCAGGGGCTGCATGCGTTAATGTTCCATCGCATCGCCCATGTGTTGTACCGTATGCGTTTATTTTTTTTCGCCCGGTTCCTCAGCCTGCTTGCCCGTTTATTTACGCAGATAGAGATTCATCCCGGCGCGCAGATCGGTGAGTGTTTCTTTATCGATCATGGCGCGGGGGTGGTTATCGGAGAGACAACGGTTATCGGGGACAATGTGCTTTTGTATCAAGGCGTTACCTTAGGAGGCACTGGTTTAGAGAAAGGCAAAAGGCACCCTACGATCGGCAATAATGTGGTTATTGGCACGGGAGCGCAGGTTTTAGGCGATATTACGGTCGGGGATAACTCTTATATCGGCGCCAATGCCGTGGTCATAAAAGATGTCCCGCCTAATTCTACGGTAGTGGGGGTCCCGGGAAGGATCACGAAACAGGACGGCAAGAAGATCGATATAAGCCTCGACCATATCCATGTCCTTGATCCGATCATGCAGTCCATTGAGGAACTGCAGCGTCGGATTGATAGATTAGAGAAGAAATAGCGCGGGCTTCAAGCTTCATGCTTCAAGCTTTTAGCATGCGGCATGTAGCCTGTAGCTTGTAGCTTGAAGCCAATGTCTATATATATCTACAACTCCCTTACCCGCAAGAAGGAAGAGTTTATCCCTCTTAAGGCGCCCCTGGTGAACCTCTATACCTGCGGGGTTACCGTGTACGATGATTGTCATATCGGCCATGCGCGCAGCCTTTATATCTTCGGGGTAGTACGCAGGTATCTTGCTTCCCGCGGATTTAAGGTATGTTTCGTGCGCAATATTACCGATATCGATGATAAGATCATTAACCGTGCCAAGGAGCTTAAGACTGATTGGAAGGAGTTGGTGGGGACGTACATCAATCGGTATCACCAGGATTTGGATTCTTTAGGAATAGAAAAAGCAGATTACGAGCCGCGGGCAACCGAGAATATCCCGGAGATGATCCGTTATATCTCGGTCTTGATCGAGAAGCAATATGCATATGCGACGCCAAGCGGGGTATATTTTAATGTGCGCAAATTTACCGGGTATGGAAAACTCTCAGGCCAGAGTATTGACCAGATGCAGACCGGGGCGCGGATCGAGTCTGATGAAACAAAGCAGGATCCTTTAGACTTTGCTCTTTGGAAGGCATCGAAAAATGATGAGCCTTTCTGGGAAAGTCCGTGGGGAAAAGGAAGGCCCGGCTGGCATATCGAGTGTTCCGTAATGAGCCAGAAATTCCTTAAAGTCGATACGTTGGATATTCATGCCGGCGGGCGCGATTTGATCTTTCCGCACCATGAGAATGAGACTGCGCAGGCTGAGGCTTTGACCGATCGGCCTTTTGCCAAATACTGGATCCATCACGGTCTTTTGACGATTAATGCGCAAAAGATGTCTAAATCGCTGGGGAATTTTGTGACCATTAAAGATTTTATGCAGCGCTATGGGGATGCCGATCTTTTGAAGCTCTTTTTCTTAAGCGCCCATTATGCGCATCCGATAGACTATACCGAAGAGAAAATAGAAGAAGCCACACGCGCGCGTGAGAGGATTATGATCCTTAAAAGAAAAATGGCAGCGGTTGTCGAAGGATTTAAACCGAAGTCTACGTGTCAGAAGATTACCGAGCTTAAAGCGGTTGAGGATAAGTTTCTGGCGGCGATGGATGATGATTTCAATACGCCGGAGGCGCTGGCTTCGGTTTTTGAGTTAGTTACTATCACCAATAAAAATATTGAGAACGAGGCGTTTGTCGCGGCGGCAAAAGAGACTTTGCGTGAATTGACAGATATCCTTGGCCTGCAGTTAGCGGTGGCAAAAGATGCGGAAGAAGCACCAGGCGATATCGAGGCGTTGATTAGTAAGAGAGACCAGGCGAGGAAGAATAAGGATTTCGCGGAGTCCGATAGGATACGGAAGGAATTAGAGGCCCGGGGAATTATTCTAGAAGATAGCAAGGACGGCAAGACGGTGTGGCGTCGAAAACTTTGATAAGCGGTAGGCTTGGCTTGGATTCGAGCAGGACGTTTGCAGGCCGAACGGGCAAGGTCCCGCCAAAGAACTTTGGCGGGGAGTGAGGCCGAAACCCGAGCGAAGTTTTGCACGCTGGGCAAAACGAGCGTTCCTGCGAGAAACAAGACGAGACTAACGCTTTAGCGATTAACGTATGCAAGCCAAATTCATTACCTTTGAAGGTTCGGAAGGTTGCGGCAAAAGCACGCAGTCAAAGCTCTTAGCCGGTTACTTAAAAAGAAAAGGCCATCGCGTGGTCTATCTGCGCGAACCAGGCAGCGCATCGATCAGCGAGAAGATACGCAAGGTCTTGCTTAATCCTGAAAATAAGATTTCGCCGGTCTGTGAAATGCTTTTATATATGGCAGCCAGGGCGCAATTGGTCGAAGAGGTGATTCAACCTGCTCTTGAACGAGGCGCAATCGTAATCTGCGACCGCTTCCTCGATTCTACGGTTGCCTATCAAGGGTATGGTTTAGGAATGGATATCAAGTCGATAAAGGCCGTAGGGAAGGTGGCGACCTTGGGGGTTAAGCCGGACTTAACATTTTTTATGGATCTTTCTGTTAAGGACGGATTGGTGCATAGGAGACAAAAAGATAGAATTGAAAGCCGTTCTTTTTCCTATCATCAGCGCGTCAGAGACGGATATTTGAGGCTTGCCGCGCAAGAGCCGCGCAGGATAAAAGTGGTCAAGGTAGAAAAAGAGAAGTTGGTTACTCAACAGAAGATTCGCAAACTCACATTAAACAGTATACATTAAACAAAATTAGCGTTACACGGGACTAACACATGTCGTTCAATAATATACGAGGCCAGCAGCAGGCGATAGAGATATTGCAAAGATTCCTTGCGCAGTCAACCCTTCAAGGAGGGTATCTTTTTGTAGGGCCGGAAGGAGTAGGAAAGAAGACTGCCGCGAAAACCCTTGCCAAGGCATTGGAGTGCCAGGAAGAGGGGAATGATTCTTGCGACCGCTGTCCGTCCTGTTTAAAGATTGAGAAGAATCAGCATCCTGATGTGAGAGTCATCGACGGCTCTGACCCTCACGATCCGTCTTCTGATCCTGCGATTACCGGCAAGGAAATAAAGATAGAGCAGATTCGCCAGATGCAAAAAGAAATTTCCCTGCGTCCTTTCGAAGGCAGGAAGAAGGTCTTCATTATCGATAATGCCCATACCCTGACTGCCGAAGCCTCCTCGGCGCTTCTTAAGGTCTTGGAAGAGCCTCCGGGAAGTAGTGTGATCATACTGGTTACCGATAAACAGGCAGTCTTATTAAAGACGATACTCTCGCGCTGTAAGGTAGTGAAGTTTTCAACGCTTCCTCGCCAGGAGCTTGAGGAGTTATTCAGGAATGATTTTTCTCTTGACGCAGCTTCATCGCATTACCTGGCGTATGTATCGGAAGGCAGGATTGGAAGAGCCCTGCGCCTTAAGGAGACTTCGTTTCTTCAAGAGAAGAACCGCATCATTGATGCGTTGGTCTATTCCTCGGGGGCAGCAGGGGGACAATTGAGCACGGAGAATCGGCAAGTGGTAAGAAATTACCTTACCATTCTTTCTACATGGTTTCGCGACCTCTATTTGCTCAAAATCGGCATGCCCCACGCAGAACTGATTAATCGTGACCGCAAGGATCAGTTACTGCGGACAATGTCAGGGTATTCGTTCGTAGAGCTTAATGAGATATTCGCCAGCCTCTCTGAGGCGGTTTTCTTTCTGGAACATAACGTCAATGTCAAATTACTACTGGGAGAGTTAGGAGCTAAAGTATGGAAGGGATGATATCCGTTCGTTTACGTGATTCCGGGCAAACTTTTAAATATCAGGTGCACCATTGCATCGTGCGGGAAGGGGATTGTGTGATTGTTGAACATGACCGCGGGATGGATCACGGGGTTGTGGTATCTTCACATGCATGCGCTGCGCAGGCCAACCCCAAGGAAGCCCCCAAGAAGATCATACGCCGGGCTACTGAAAATGATTTCAAGAGAATAGAAGAGAACAGATTGAAAGCCAAAGAAGCCTTCAATAACTGTGTGAAGAAGATCGAAGAGCATAAGTTGGATATGAAGTTAGTGCAGGCAGAGTATTCCTTTGATTGTTCCAAGATCCTCTTTTATTTTACTGCGGACGGCAGGGTCGATTTTAGGAACCTGGTTAAAGACTTAGCCAAGGTATTCAAAGCGCGGATTGAATTGCGCCAGATCGGGGTGCGTGATGAAGCCAGGCTTTTCGGGGGCTTCGGCTCATGCGGAAGAGAGCTTTGCTGCACTAGCTTTCTTAAGGATTTCGAGCCGGTGACCATTAAGATGGCTAAAGAAGAGGGGCTCTCGCTTAATCCTCCGAAGATCTCCGGCCTTTGCGGGAGGTTGATGTGTTGTCTTTCTTTTGAATACCAGACCTATAAAGTCCTTTCCCGGGGGCTCCCCCGTGAAGGAGAGATAGTTTCAACTGCGCAAGGCAAAGGAAAAGTTGTTTCGGTCAATGTCTTTAAGCGTGCTGCCACCGTGCAACTTGAGGGAGGCGTGCAGGTACAAATTTGTTTCAAAGAACCCCCCCAATAATACCACGCGATGCTTGTCGATACGCACTGTCATCTTGATTTTTCTGATTTCGACCATGACCGCGATGCGGTGATCGCGCGGGCACAGGCACAGGAAGTAGGGGTTTTTATAAATATCGGCTCTAGCATCAAGGGGTCTGAGCAATCCGTGGCCCTCTCTGGGCACTATGAGTTTGTATATGCCAGTGTCGGTATCCATCCCCATGAAGCCGATTCTTTCACTGAAGGAAACCTCCGCGCGATAGAAGCGCTACTTGCCTCTCCAAAGGTCGTTGCCGTCGGAGAGATCGGCCTGGATTATTTCAAGAACTATTCTCACGCAGATAACCAGCGCAGGCTTTTTACCGCCTTGGTGGCGTTGGCCAAAGTACATGATCGCGCTCTGGTTATTCATACTCGCGATGCCGCAGATGATACGCTTCAGATTCTCAAAGATGCGATGCCCATAAAGGCGGTAGTGCATTGTTTTTCTGGGAGTGCGCATTTCTTGAAAGAATGTCTGGACCTTGGATTCTTTCTTTCTTTTACCTGTAATATCACCTATAAGAAAGCAAATGCGTTGCGCAATCTTGTGCAGGAGACTCCTTTGCAACGGCTCTTCTTAGAGACAGATGCGCCGTTTTTATCTCCCGAAGGATTGCGGGGGAGAAGGAATGAGCCTGCGTCGGTACGCCGGCTCGCCGAGGAGATCGCGCGGATCAAAAAGGTTTCCTTTGAAGAGGTCGCCCAGGTAACTACGGCTAATGCAAAAGCGTTTTTTCATATCGCATGAAATCAGAAGTTGCAATTGTTAAATGTAAGGAATACTCCACTGAAGAGGTGGAACGCTCTTTACGAAGTGCCATAGAACTCCTCGGGGGGATACGCCGTTTTATCGCGCCGCAGAGCAGGGTGCTTGTCAAACCGAACCTTTTGGTTGCGATTGAGCCAGAGCGGGCTTTGACCACGCATCCGCAAGTCGTGCGTGCGGCGATACGCATCCTAAAGGATATCGGCTGTAAGGTTTTTGTCGGGGACGGGCCGATTACCTTTGGTGCTCAGTGCGCCAGTATCGAAACGGTCTATGCGCGCACGGGAATCAAAGCGGTCTGCCACGCCGAAGGCGCGGAGTTAGTTGAGTTTACCAATAGGCGATGGCATGGGAAGTTTCCCATGACGACGTGGCTTGATACTGTCGATTACCTGGTGAATATCCCAAAGTTTAAGACGCACGAATTGACCGTCCTGACCGGCGCGATAAAAAATACCTATGGCCTGGTATCCGGTACTTTTAAGACGGAATTACATAAGCTTTATTTTAAAGAAGAGGAGTTTGTTAAGGTGATCGTGGATGTGTTTCAGGAGGCGCGCCCTTGTTTAAGTATCGTAGACGGGATTGTGGCCTTAGAGGGAGATGGGCCGGGGACTGGCGGCAAGCCGCGTAAGGCAGGATTACTTCTGGCCAGCGCGGATTCTGTGGCATTGGATGCGGTCCTGGCCAGGGTTATGGGGATTAAACCGGGAGATGTCCTTACTACCCCGATAGCGGCGCAGAGAGGCCTGGGGGTTGCGGATATCGGCGCGCTGCTCATTCACGGAGAGAGACTGGAAGATATTTGCGGAGAAAAGTTTTTACTTCCGGTTGCGTCCGTACGCAGCAAGATCCCTAAGCCCCTCGTGCAATTTATTAAACGGTTCGTGAAGTATTATCCGGTAGTCTGCGCTTCGTCTTGCATTCGTTGTCAGGCTTGTGTGAGCGCCTGCCCGCAACGTATTATCGAGTTTCAGTCTGAACGGATACATATCAACTATAAAAAATGTATCTCCTGTTTTTGTTGTCAGGAGGTATGCCCCGCAGCGGCGATCAGTATTAAAAAAACCTTTTTAGCGAAATTATTACGCTTTTGAGCACAGATACCCCTTTATTGGAGTTAAGGATCAAATTGGATGAGGCGATTACCTACGGTTCGCGGCGCGCGGCTTTATCTTTGGCCCGTCGGGGGGTTAGAGACGCCCAGGAGCGCGACCTGCAAGGAGAGGCAGAATATTTTAAAGGGCAGGTGGATTTGCTGCAGAGCAGGTTTACCCGCGCCATTGAGCATTTTGACGCGGCGATCCGTCATAACCCCGCGGACGGCGCTTCCTACAATGACCGCGCCCTCTGTATGGTGGAGTTAGGGATTATCGACGATTCTTTGGCGTATTTTGATAAGGGGATTGAAGTGGAGCCGGATTATGCGACCGTCTATCACAATAAGGGGTGGCTCTTAAATAATATCGGCAGGCATACCGAGGCTATTGCGTGTTTCAGAAAGGCTTTGAGTCTGGAGCCCCGCAGGGCAGTGACCTATGATAACCTTGCCGACGCCTTGTGGAATTGCGGAGACTTTGCAGGTGCCCGGCAGGCGTATATAAAAGTAATCGCGTTTCTTCCCCCGCGGCGATGTATGGAAATCCGCAAAGAGATCATGCACAAGATTAAACAAATAGAGGGTGAATTAAAAAAATAAGAGGTCACCATGCAGATGCGCACTATTGAATGGAAAGATAACGCGATCAGGATTATCGATCAGACCAAGCTGCCTGCCTCGTGTGTATACTTGACGATCAGGGATCTTGAAACCCTTGGGAAGGCAATAAAACTATTGCAGGTACGCGGGGCCCCCGCGCTGGGCGCTGCTGCGGGGTTGGGAGTATATCTGGGGCTTAAGGATTCCAAGGTACACACGTACGCGCAATTAAGCCGAGACGCAGAGAAGATTATCCGTTATATCGGTTCTTCCCGTCCGACCGCGTATAATCTTTTCTGGGGATTAGCGCGTATCCGTGCGGTGATCAAAAAGAACCGCAGTATGGCTATTCCGGAAATAAAGAAAGAAATCCTGGAAGAAGCGCGTCATATTATCGAAGAGGATCAAAGATCGTGCCGGAGTATCGGCGCATACGGCGCGTCGCTGATTACCCGGAATGACGCGATTTTGACGGTCTGTAACGCCGGGATGCTGGCAACCATCGATTATGGGACTGCACTGGGAGTTTTTTATAGCGCCCATGCGCAAGGAAAGAGATTCAAGGTATTTGCCTGCGAAACACGGCCATTGCTTCAGGGAGCCCGGCTGACCACGTGGGAATTAAAGAAACATGGCATTGACGTGACTTTGCTCTGTGACAGTATGGCGGCATACCTCATGCGCCAGGGCAAGATCAAGAAGGTCATTACCGGCGCGGATAGGATCGCGCGTAACGCAGATGCCGCCAATAAGATTGGGACCTATAGCTTGGCGGTCTTAAGTCATTATCACAAGATCCCTTTCTATGTGGCTGCGCCGGTCTCTACGTTTGATCCCCATATTGCCACCGGTAAGGAGATTATCATTGAAGAACGCGATCCTGAAGAAGTAACCTCGCTCTATTTTAAGAAGCCGGTAGCCGCCGCAGGGGTCAAGGTCTGTAATCCTGCTTTTGACGTAACGCCGCATGAGTTGATTACGGCAATTATCACTGATAAGGGGATTATCCGGCCGCCGTTTGGGAGAGGGATTACAAAGGTTCTTACTTCATGAGTATGGGGCAGCTTGGCGAATTCGGATTGATTGAATACCTGCGCAAGAAAATCAGACTTGATAATTCGGTTATCGAAGGTTCCGGAGATGATTGTGCGGTAATCCGGTTTCGCAAAGACACCTATCTTCTTTACACCTGCGATATGATCGTGGAGGGGGTTGATTTTCTTTCGACGGATAAGCCTGAACTCATCGGGCAAAAGGCGTTGAGTATCTCTTTAAGCGATATTGCCGCCTGTGGGGGGATCCCTCGGTATGCGGTGGTGGCGATGGGATTTCCCAAGAAGACCGCGCTTTCAAGGATTAAGAAAGTATCTGCGGGGTTATTGCGCGGTGCCAAGGAATATCGCGTTAATGTGGTGGGAGGGGATATCAGTTGTGCTCCGGTATTGACCATCGATGTGAGTGTAATCGGGGTGGTCAAGAAAGATAATCTGGTGCTACGCAAAGGCGCCAGAGTAGGGGATGTTATTTTTATTACGGGGAGCATCGGTGGATCGATCCAAGGCAAACACCTCACTTTTTCTCCCCGTATTAAAGAAGCGCGATTTCTGACACGCCATTTCCATGTGCATGCGATGATCGATGTCTCTGATGGGCTCGCGCAGGATCTTGGGCATATCCTTACCCAGAGCAAGGTAGGGGCGCGTATTTATCAAGAGAGTATCCCTTTGCGCAATGCGGCGGTTTCTGTTGAAGAGGCGCTTCAAAGTGGGGAAGAGTTCGAGCTTATTTTTACGCTCAACAAAATTGAGGCTAATAGGCTTATCGCATTGAAGCGTCCTATATTTCATGCGATAGGAGAGATTACTGATAAAAAATCGGGGTTACGGTTAGTGGACAAGAAGAATCGAATAAAGAGAATTTCTTCTCCAGGCTTCCGCCACTTCTAATCAGGGACGGTTCTCAACCCAATCGGGGACGGTTCTTAATTCAAAGCAGAAGTGTCCCCTATAAAGGGGGTTCTTCTTGAACGACTCAAGAGCTATCCCTAAGGAAAATGAAGATAATTTCGCATTCGGTTAAAGATACTTTGCGGATAGGCAGACGTATTGCGCGTCATCTCAAAGGAGGAGAAATCATTTGCCTGCACGGAGAATTAGGCGCGGGCAAGACTGTACTGGTAAAGGGTATTGCCGAAGGGCTTGGGATCAAGGCGGATGCGGTTATGAGCCCGACTTTTATATTGATACGCGTTCATACGTCGGGAAAATTTCCTCTTTATCACGCGGATCTTTATCGGCTCCGGCATATTCAGGAGGTCATGGATTTAGGATATGAGGAGTACCTTTACGGCAAAGGCATTACCGTAATCGAATGGGCTGATCGTTTAGGGAATCTCTTGCCAACGCAGTACTTTAAGATAGAATTAATGCATAGGGGGAACTCCCAAAGAGCATTGTGTTTTAGCGCATGCGGGCATGCGTACGAAAGGATATTGTCAGATCTAAAGGGGAAATTAATGAAAAACAAGAGATGAAGATAATCGGGATTGATACGACCACTCCGTTTCTCTGCATTGGCGCATATGATAACGGGGCAATATACGAGTATACTCTTAAAACCGGAACGCAACTTTCAGCGCTGGTGACTATTTCTATTGAACGGGTTTTAAAGGCGTTGCGTTGGAAGATGAAGGATGTGGATTATTTCTTCTGTGGCATCGGGCCCGGTTCGTTTACCGGCATTAGGGTGGGAGTGGCAACCATCAAAGGCTTAAGTTGGGCAAGCGGCAAGCCGGTGGTAGAAATCCCTTCTTTAGACGCACTGGCGATGAATACTTTGGAGAGCCAGATGCCGGTTATCCCTATGATTGACGCCAAACGGAATCTACTCTACAGCAGTGTGTATCGATACAAAAAAGGGGTATTGGTACGCACCGCGCCCTACCGGCTCAGCAGCCTTGAGGATATTGCCAAGGAAATAAAGAATGAGGTCATCGTCTTAGGAGATGCCGTGGGCATTTATCGGGAAGAGATCGTGCGCAGTATTAAGGGCGTGGTTCTTCTTGATAAAGATCATTGGCGCCTTAAGACCGTCAATCTTATTGCGCACGCGCTTGCCCAGATACAGAAGAAGAAGATAAAGGATAGCTTTACCATAAAGCCGCTTTATCTCTATCAGAAAGAGTGTCAGATAAAGCAAAGTAATAGATAAGGGTTTAATATGCGCTTCTACCGCCCCACCTGGGCCGAAATCAATTTGAACAATCTCGCCCATAATTTCCGTCAAGTGCGGCGCCTTCTTCCCGCGCAGGTGAAGATCATGGTAACGGTTAAAGCTGACGCCTATGGCCATGGTCTGATCCCGGTATCGAAACGATTAGTTGCAGAAGGAGTTGATTTCTTAGGGGTGGCATCGATTGATGAAGGGATTATCCTGCGCCGCGCAGGGATCAATGTCCCGGTCCTTATTTTAGGCCTTATATTGAAGCAAGATATCAGCCCCCTATTTGAGTATTCGCTTACTCCTACGGTCTGTGATACCGCGTTCGCAAAGGCATTAGACGCAAAGGCACGGAAGACTAAGGTGCGTCTCTGCGTCCACCTTAAGATTGATACGGGGATGGGAAGGATCGGGGTTCTGCATGAAGATGCGGAAGGATTAATCAGGAATGTCGCGGCACTTACCCATATCGAACTCACGGGACTTTTTACCCACTTTGCCTTTGCCGATATGGATAAGAAGTTTACCGAGCACCAGATCAAACTTTTTAACCGTTTGGTTGTTCACCTGGCCAAGACAGGGA
>JAHISH010000264.1 GCA_018818365.1 Candidatus Omnitrophota bacterium
AGGCATATCTTTCAACACCCCCGAACCGGAGGCCTTATCTCTTCCTCGAAGTATCGATACATCTTCAACCCTGAAGATTCCCTCTGCAACCCCCTGGAATACCGCATACATAACCTGAAGTTTGGAAAGACTTGCCGCAGGAAAGAGCGTATTTTTATTATGGGATATCTCCCATTTCCTTGTTAAATCCTTTACCACAATCGCCGATTCGCCGCTAAATCCCAAGATATCATCCTCAAGCGTTTTCTTAAGCGTAAACCACGCCTGCCTTCTCTTTTGACGCTGGATACGCTCTTTCTCTTGCTGTTGGTAGCCCTGGTAATAAGAGTAGAACCCGGCTCCCAAAAGAACTCCTACGACTACTGCTCCTACGGCCCTATTCTTCATGCGCATTCCCTTAGAACTCCCGAAGTCTATCCCACGTCTTGTTTCCAATAATCCCGTCTGCCTTCAATCCTTTTGATTCCTGGAACGCGACAATAGCGTGCGTGGTTTGTTGCCCGACCTTCCCATCTATTTTGCCCCGATAGAATCCGCTCTCCTTGAGTGCGCGCTGAATTTCCATGATCTTGACCGGTACACGCACGGAATCCTGTGTCGCGCCAGAGATGACAAGATTCTTTTCCTTCCCCTCTTTCTCTATCGCAGGAGATTTCGTATCCCTGTATTCCTGCTGAACCGCCGCTTCAGGGATAGTCTCTCTTCTTACTTTTTTCTCTTCCTGTAGCGCCTGCCACGTGGAAGAATCTATAATGCCATGGGATTTGAGTCCTTGGCGCTTTTGGAATAACTTAATTGCCGTTCTGGTCTCTCCCCCCATAAAACCATCACTGGAGATCTTTGCGCCCCCAATGCTTCGCAATATATCTTGCGCTTCTTTTACACGCGGATTATGCCCCATAATCGGGCCTACCACCTTCATTTCTTCCGTGAGTTTACGTTCATCATAAGAAAATCCGTTGAAGAATGTGCGTACCGGCTCAATAAAGACCACCACGGCTAACAATAATGATAAAAATAATCCCGCCTTTTTCTTCATCTTCCTTGCCCCTTACACCCATTCTTGGTTACTCTTGAAGCGGAAGGCTATCGCACTGCCGGCTCATCGATGGATATTAAAGGCGCATCGGCATCCAGCGTGACTGAAACCCCTAAAGGCAGGGTGATATCAATTTCGCCTTTGGTCCGATGCCCGGAGGGAAATCCATATACGATGGGAACATCAATATCCCGCAACACATCACTGAGCACGTCGCGCAAGGTATAGCGGTGCCCCGAATGATCGATACAATCATCCATGCGCCCGAAAATGATCCCTTTGATTCTTCTTAGTTTGCCTGCCAGTTTCAAATGCATGAGGCAATTATCAATAACCTCCAAGTCTTCTCCGATATCCTCAAGGAAGAGAATCTTATTAGTGGTATCGACATCATAGGGGGTTCCAATCGCACTAATCACCAAAGAAAGATTGCCGCCTACCAAGACCCCTCGGCTCTTTCCCCCGCGTAAGCCTTTGAGCATAGAGAACTGCATTTCTCCCAAAGGCTCTGCTCTGGTAATCGCCAGGCTTAAGTATTCCAGTGTAATAGGGCTCATCCCTTCATAGATTTCATCGGCTACTACCGGGCCGTGGAAAACTACCATTGAAGAAGTTTGGTAGAGATAACAAAGGAGTATAGTAATATCACTATAGCCGACAAAGATTTTTGGATTTTTTTTGATTATGCCCTTATCCAAATACGGAATCGTCCGAATCGAACCATACCCTGCCTGGGCGCAAAGAATCGCCTTTACCTTGCGGTCGCCAAACATCCGATTGATCTGACCCGCACGTTCTCTGTCGTAGCCAGCCATAGACCAGTACTTGTTGAATATCTTGCTGTCATACCTAACTTTGAAGCCTAGGGAATTTAATTTTTCTATCCCCCTTCTGAAATTATCCGCATCAAATGACCATGCCGGGGCGACAATACCGATCGTATCCCCTTTCTCCAAACGAGCAGGCTTAACGATATTTTTATACATTCTCATCTTTTACCTGAATCTTAGGAAACCAGATGGCTCGATGGGTGAGCGTAAACCTTCCTTGGGTATAATTCCAGGCCTTTGCCACCAACCGCTCAGCGATATGCATGATTAAATCATCCGGTACTCCGTCTTTGTATTGCGACTGGGGGCTCATCGCGCACTGGTCATTCATATAATCGACGGCCACAAAACTGCCGTCTTTCTTGCTGATGGCGATCTCGCAAGAAAACCAATCAATGCGCGTGATGCGGGCGATCTCCGTGGTAATACGGACCAAAGGGAGCAGCCCTTGCATATCCATCTCTTTGAGGCTGACCTGCCGGTAGATATGGGTCTGAGGATTCCACCAACAAGGGATGATCTCCCCAAAAAGATGAAACACGCGAAACCATGCAGGATCCCCCTCGATCTCTTTTGATTCAATAAACTCCTGGAGCAGAAAATTATCGCCTTCGCTGAACTTACGCGCCTCCGCGATCTCTTTCAAGGTTGCCTTATGGTCGATTATCTTAACCCCTTTCTGCCCATACCCTAACGCCGGTTTGATTACAAAAGGAAGCCCCAGCTTCTCTTTCTCATCGCCGGTCAACTTCCGCGCAGACTCCCAGTTGCGTACAAGCAGAGTCAAAGGGACAGGAACCTGAGCGCGCGCCAGGTCGAAGTGAGTGATCGATTTATCGGCGGCTGCCTTGACGTCATCAGGATCAGCCACAATACGAGTGCCCGAATCTTTTAATAGATAGGAAAATTTAAGAAAATCATCTTCCGGGTCAAAGGTCTCTGAAGCCAGGTCGAGATAAAACTTACATTTCAAATCCTGCTTCTTCACCTTGCTGCTTATCCCGTGTATGCTACGAGGGTCTATACAAAGATAGGCAAGGCCTCGGGTGGCGCACTCCTTCTGTAACGCAGTAATAAAAAGCTCTTTTTGGGGCTCCTCTCCCGGCCACCCCACCGCAAAATCAACTATTTCCATTGTTTCCCCTTGTCGTCTTTAAAAAAGGCAGTTGTCTGCCAGCCGCTTCGATTAATTTCTCTATCGTTTTCTTGCGATAAAGGATATAACACCCCGCAATATCGAAATGGCCTCCTCCTCCGAAAGATTCGGCAACCGTGGCGATATTGACATCTCCCTTGGAGCGTAAACTCACGCGTAATTCCCCTGGCGTCTCTTCTCTAAAGAGTAACGCAACCTCGACTCCCCTGATCGCGCACATTTCGCTGGCCACCGCATCGACATCGTAATTCTTCGCCTTTAATCTTTTGAAATCTTCTTTCTTAATAATTGACCATACCAGCCTTCCCTTCTCTAAAAATACGCTGCGGGAGATACACAATGCCGAAAGAAGCGCTTCTTTCTTTGTTTTAGGACCATACACCTTATCGACTAAACGTGCGAAACTGATTCTGGTCTTAAGCAACTCTGCGCAGACGAAAAAGGTAAAAGGCCGTACATAGGATAACTTAAAGAGGTTAGTCTCGACAATAACAGACGTAAGGACATTTTCGGCGATTGCGGGAGAAAACGAAACCTTTAATGCGCTTAAGATTAAATAAATAAGCTCCCCTACGGCAGCGGCGCGGGCATCAACAAGTTGAAGGCGGCAAAAAGACCTGCGGTACTCATGATGGTCGATCTCCAGCGTCTCCTTGGCAGTATTAAAGACCGACCTATGTCTTCCAAGAAGCTCGCGCGCCCCGCAATCAACCGCAATCGCCAGGTCGACTGAACCGCGCATTGCGCGCCGTAACTTTCGGATACCAGGTAATGACTGATACGTGGGAGGAACTTCTCCCTGATACAACATATATATTTTTTTCCCGATAGTCTCTAACCCCAACCCTAATGACAAAAGAGAGCCTAGCGAATCGCCATCGGGGTTAAGATGCCCTGAAATGGCAATGCTCTTGGCAGATCGTATTGCACGTAACGCCTCGTTTAGACCGCGCATATTATACGGGGGGCTCTTTTCCTTCTACTTCGATGATCACTTTTACCTCAGGCAATTTATCTGCGGGAAATCTTGCCTCCGGAGAGACTATTAGTTTAGGGGTAAGAATCGTGGCGCTGGTAACGGTTTTAAGGTCTATTTCTTCGGTAGTAACCCTGATTGACTCTTTCGCTACCGCGCTTGAGATGACGACGGGAAGTTCTTGCGGCTCTACCCGTATCTGGCGAATAGCCACACCGCTTGGTGCGCGGCCTTTAGTCTTCAATTCTATAGGAACATTAATAGTCATCATACGATAGACCATTAGTTTTATCGCATCCGGATCGATGTTAATAATAGAAAGCCCCGTAGGGGCCTTGATGAGCTCTTTGGTAATGCGGAACTCGTTGCCCCCATCTTTTACCGCTGACATATCCAGAGAAACCTTTAATTCTTTTGCGTTCAAGAGATTAAAAGAGCGCTCAAACCCGCTAAAGGTTGCGGTTATTTCTTTGGGCTTAGGTTCAGCAATAATCCGTTCCGACGCAAGATTACGGTACTCTAAGGGAATCACAAAATCCCTGCGGATATTCTCGTTGCGGTGGCTAAAGGTAAACCACATCGCCCCCGCGATCAAGAGAGCGATGATTTTCTCCAAAGAGTGGCCCGCGAGAAAATCAAAGAAGGCCGACCGGCGCCTGGCAGGGAAACGCTGCCGATAGAAATTACGCAGCGCGGCCTCAAGCTGCTCGAGGGAACTAAGCGGGTAAAGCTTATCTTCTTCCGCGATAGAGATAGTCCCTTGCTCTTCGGAGACGACAATACTTAAAGAATCGCTTCGTTCGGCAATCCCCAAGGCTGCCGTATGACGTGTCCCTAAACGGCCGATCTGGGCGATATCGGTAGAAAGAGGCAGGTGGCACCCGAAACGGGTAATCCTATTCCCCTCGATGATCAATGCTCCGTCGTGGCTGGGGACTGCCGGATCAAAAATACTCTCAAGCAATACCTGACTTAACAACCCATCTAAAGGAACCCCTGCCTCCAGATGCCGCTCTAACACATCTCTTCCGCGAATAACCACAAGCGCCCCGATCTTCTTACGAGAGAGATTGGCGATGGCACTGGTAAGAATATCGATATTCCTTCCAAAGAGAGAGCGTGGACGATGCCTCTGGAAGAGTCCCCGTACCGCGATATTCTCGAAAAAGTGGCGGAAATCATCTTGGAAGATAACTACGATAATAAAAAGAAAGATCGTAAAGAATGCCTGCAAGATCGTCGTGGTCAGGTATAACTCAAAGGCGCGCGCCAGGAAATAGATCCCTCCTACGACCAGCATGCCAATCAACATGAACCGGGCCTTTGCCTTCTTAAACCAGATCAGAATAAGATAGATAAACACAGAAATAATGAAGATGTCAACCACATCGAAGACGGTCAGGCTCTGAATGATCTCTTTTATGCTGTGAAGTATCGTACTGAACATACGCCGCTCCTTTAGAAAATCGCGACTTGCGCTAAATTCTCTCCTTATTATATAACCAAAAGGGAAGATATTGCAAGCTTATAATACATCCTTGCAGAGAGACAGATGGGTAAGAGTGCTCTTTGCATGACAAATAACCCTTGAAAAAAAGTTCTTCTCGTATATAATTCTAAGCAAGCTATCAAACAATGAAGAAACCTCTTTTCTGCGGCACGCTCATTCTCGGTATACTGCTATCCTCCCTGGTCGGTCTTCGCGCAGAAGAAATGCCAACGCGCACACTCAAAGGGATAGAATTTCTTGTGGGCATTGGCCTCAGTAAACTAAAGGCCATCGGGAGCCACCGTTTCTACCCTCTCACCGTGGATTTTGATTTCGACTTAAAGCCCCTTGCCCGGAAGATCAACTTCTCTCCCGCCGCACTCCTTGAATTCCAGATAGAAACATTTCTTGCGCCGGTATCACAGCCTCGACGTAACATTGAAACAGGCGTATCGTTCTTCTTCAAGATCGGCGCGCTTCCTGAGACCGCCCGGCTACAGCCCTATCTTAAATTAGGGGTAGGAATGGATTATATGACCTTGCACACCCGGGAACAATCTACGCAATATAATTACACCGAAACGGGCGCCGTAGGGGCCCATTACTTTTTCAATCAGAATGTCGCGTTGACCGTCGAAGGGCGGTTTCGTCATCTCTCAAATTCAGGGATCAAGCATCCTAACCAAGGAATCAATAGCCGCTTCGCCTTTCTTGGCATTGCCTACCGTTTCTAATTGTATCTTCCCGCTTTAAAAAAATGGTCTCTCTTTAAAAAAAGAGAGACCAAAATCAATAACGTTGAGGGTAATTATTAAGAACAGTTTTTAAGGGCCTTACGCATTGCCTCCTCAAAAAGCTCAATACTTAAATCTATCTCTTTCTCAGTAATATAAAATGAAGGGGCCAGGGTAAAGACATTCTTATAGTACCCTCCCACATCCAGAATAAGCCCTCGTCTTTTCCCTCCCGCAGATAGCCTTGCCTGCAGGCCGATATCGACCATCGCATCAACCAGCTCTTTAAAAGGAGTAACGCCGTCTTTATGGCACATCTCCACACGCAGCGCCAACCCTAAGCCGTCAACATCTCCTATATACGGATATTTCTTTTGCAGCGCGCGCAGGCGACAGAGAAAGTAGCTGCCCTTACAGGGAATACTGGCCTGAAAATCCGATTCTTCGATAAGCCTCATCACCTCTAAGCCAACGGAAGTTCCTAAGGGATTGGAAGAAAAAGTAGCGTGCGTTGAGCCCGGAGGGAATACTTTCGGAGAGATCAGTCTTTCTTTTGCCCATATCCCCGAAATAGGGTTGAGGCCGTTGGTTAACGCCTTCCCAAAGACGATGATATCGGGAATCACCTCAAAATGCTCCAATGCCCAGAGCTTTCCTGTCCGCATGAACCCCATCTGTATCTCATCGTCCACTAACAAAATCCCGTAACGATCAAGTATCTCCTTAAATTTTGGGAAGTAACCGCGCGGAGGGATCACATACCCACCGGTGCCTTGAATAGGCTCAACATAGAACGCCGCAAACTCGCACGCATTGTTCTTTTTATTCACCACCGCATGGTACTCCGTCTCAAAGAGTTTTTCGAATTGACGCAGACAATAAAAATCACAAACCTGCTTCTTTTGCTCGTAAGGGCAACGGAAACAATACGGGAACGGGACAAAGAGCGCACGTTCTCCGAAATGGCCGAAACGCTCGCGATAACGAAAACTTGAGGTAATCGCAGATGCCGCCAGTGTTCTTCCATGATAACCGCCCATAAACGCAAACACAAGGCTGCGCCCCGAATAGTTGCGTACCAACTTTAAAGAATCCTCTACGGCGGCAGAACCTCCGACATTAAAATGCACCCTTCCCTTCTCTTCAAACGCTAATTCACAACGCTGCGCAAGTTTTGCTGCCAGCCGGATCTTCTCTTCGTGAAGATATTGGCAGGCAAGCTGCGGAAGCGTATCGAGCTGTTTCTTAAGCGCGGCATTGAGGCGCTTATTCCCGTACCCGAAGTTTACCGCAGAATACCACATCTGAAGATCCAAATACTCTATCCCCTCCTTATCATAGAGGGAACATCCCTGCGCCCGCGTAAAGACCGTGGGCTTCTCCACATAATGTACCGTATCACCCCAGGAACAATATTTTGCTTCCAACGCCATGAGTTCATTCGAAAAAAGAGAAACGTCGGACTCTTGTTTCTTCAACACGTTTCGTTGTTTCATGATAAATATCCTTTCAAATACGCATACACATCCTTAAGGTTTTTAAAAGGTATTGCCGGGATCCTGGCTTTACGAAAATACCCTAAAAGCTCCCCTTTGGCAAAAACGATGTCGGAGCATAACGCAGGGCAGATATCGGAACGCCCGTCACCGACGTAGATAATTATAGAATCTGCGCGTGTGTGTGCCAAGATGTTTTTAGTCTTACAATGTGCGCAACGATGACAATGGGGATGACGATACGGGAACCGCACCACTGTTTTCTTACCCAAGACGCGCATGGTGTTGGCAAAAATCTTAATGGACCCGGAACCTTCAGACCTAATGATACGCGTAAGGATATAATCAAAGTTGTCGCTTACAATAAACGCGGGGACTCTCTTGGCTTTCAGCAAACTCACCAATCTGCCATACCAAAAATCGATGCGGATACTCTTTAAATAGCGATCCAAAGAGGCCTTCTCCAACTCCATATGTTCCAGTTGCCCCTTAAGGCACTGTTCTGAACCGATACTTCCCTCTTGCCATTTCTTTTCCAAGGCCTCCCATTGGCGACCGGGAGAAAACCTGACGAGCATATCGTCAAAGATATCCTTGGAAGTAATGGTATTATCGAAGTCAAAGAACAGCACGCAATGCCGCGCTTCTAATTTTTTAGTACTCATGGGATATCCCGCCAGAAAATATTAAGGGATGATGCGTTCTGCCGCGTTCTTGTCCAACCACCCGATTTTTCCGTCAGCACGCCTGATTTTATACCATCCTGCGGAAACATCAATAACCTCAACCGTACTACCCTCTCCCAACGTAAAATAAGTAGTCGCGTTTTCCTGAGGCTCGAACTTCACTTCGCCTTCTGCTGCCACGACGACCGCTCCGGTATGCGCAAAGGAAACCTTTCCATAAAGTGCGATGCCTGCCGTAAATAGCAACGCCACAAAAAACGCAATAAGAGATTTAGTCCTTCCCTTAAACGCAGGAAGAAAGATCCCCAAGATAAGAATAAGTATCGTACTAAGATAAAGCATGCTTAAGAAGACGGTAAGTTGGTCGATTCCTAAACCCTTAAAGAACGCACCGATCCGACGAATAAACCAATTCCCCCCCCGGCTATCATCCTGAAGATTAAGCAACAAACGACAATACTGGTAGTTTGATCTAAGATCACTGTCATGCGGCACAAAGAGCCGTGCGCGCTCATAATACAAAACCGCGCGTCCTAATTCCTCCTTTTTGAAATAACAATTCCCCAGATTATAATAGAGGGCTGCACTCTCAAAGCCTCGCCGAAGAATTCCCGTATAGGCATCAATGGCTTCGTCATAACGGTTCTGTCGGAAAAGACTATTCCCCTGCGTAAAATGCTCCTTCATTGCATCGGAAGTAATCTGGGCTTGCGCAAATACCCATCCACCCGCCAGTAACAAGAGACTCGCCAGCATTACGATGCGTATAGCTTTTCCGGGCTTCCCTGTATTAGCGTATGTTTCTCTGCACATAATCGATTACTTCCCGTAAGGCCTGAAGCGCCTGTTCCATATTTTCTTTACCAAACTCTGCCGGCGCATAACGCGCCATATCACAATCCCGGAAGAGCCGCCGGAATTGTTGGAGTATTTCCGCCGGGATACCCTTCTGAACCAACAATTGATCGACAATATCCGTAGTAATCCCGTGGGAGGATAAATGGAATTTATCTCCCAAGTATTCCTGGAGAGTCCCAAATACTGCGTCATAGAATTCTTTTGTCTTTTCTTGCGCAAGGAGGTCTTGCGCCCTACGGATTCCTGCCTTGGCCTTTGCAGGCGCATGCAGAAGCCTGGCATAACGGGTATCATTCTTCAGGCGAGTCCGTATGCGATGAGCAATCATTGCCCCTATCCATACCAGAAGAGCGATAAGATGGATCGCAAGAAAAAACGGATTCGCGTAAAGATACGCGCCCCTTCTTCTTAAATCTCCCGGGGAGGCCTTGATAAAAATAATATCCCTTCCTAATTTCTCTTCCTGCAAGATGCCCCCACCCCGGGGATCAATGATCCGCAACGGCTCCTGGATAGCCGATTGGGTAACTTTTATCGGGAACGGACCTTGGCGCACTATTTCATATTTCCCTGTCTTCGGATTGAAAAAATCAAAGGAAATCTCCGGAACCTCTCGGAGCTCATCGCGTAAAGGAATCAATATCTGCTCAAACGATTTCTGATTCTCCTCCTGTTTGATCTGCGGCTCGTATACCTTGAAATTCTCTTCGGCGCGTAGCCGAGGGATCGTCACCGTATTGAAATTACCCTCTCCCTTGATAGTAATCTTGAGGGTGATCGGATCGCCGACTTTGACTTCCCGAGGGCCGGCATCGGCGTCAAAAGTAAAACTTCCCACTGCCCCTGAAAAATCCTTCGGTTTGTTTTCTTCGGGAAAATCAAGGATGGTTAAGGGAATATCGGTGGATTTCAGAGTAAGAGGATAGTTCTCATAGCGGCCGAAGAAATCCTCAAAGATGTCGGAATCAAAAAAGTCTTCAAACCCTGAAGGAGGTCGCCGGCGGCTCTGTTTTCGCACGATGAGATTGCAATTAATCGTCGCCGGGCCTAAGCGGAACTCTCCGGTCCTGGTGCCGAATACCACGGCATTAAACTCTATGACTTCGTACGCAACCCCTGCCAAGGTTTCTTGATACTGCCTTGGTTGGCCAAACGTCCCGATTGAGAACCCTTCGTGAGGTATTTGCGGATATTCGATATCGCGGATACCTAACCGGTTCACATAGAGCTTGATAGAAATAGGGATCAGTTCATTAATCGTGCCCCGGTTCTTCTCTGCCTGAATAACCAAGAAAACCCTGTCGTTAATATCTCCCAAAGGAGAAGATGCCTCTGGTGAGCCACTCGGCCCTTGATTCTGTGCAGGAGGATTCCTCTGCGCGGTCACCGCAATAGATACGGGATTAGAAACATACGTATCGCCATTATAATCAAATTTCAAAGGACCGATGGCATAGGAACCTGTTTTTAGCGCAAGGAGCGTATAGGCATGCGTAATCGAGCTGCTGACTTGGCTGTTGACTATCGACATGCGCGTTGAAGGCCCAAGGTAGCGCGCGCGAAATCCCTCTATCTCCGGGAACTCCAAAGGCGGCATATTCTGAGTATTATTAAAGGTAAGGTTAAGTTGAATGGCATTACCCACGCCCACGGTATTGGCGTCAACGGTAAGTTCAAAATTGACGGTCTTGGCAAAAGCGCACGTCACACAAGATACTGCTAAAACAAAAGATAGTAATAAAGAAAGCCGTATCGTTCTCATTACCAGTCCTTCTCTGCTTCTCGTATGCTTCCGCGCGGCGTATCTTTCAATTCCCCTTGAGCCATTTCTTCATCCCGCAGGCCTTCAAGAAGCATCTTGGCCTCCTGGGCAGACATTTCTCGTTTTTCTTCCTGCGTGCTGCCTGCGCGTTCATTGTTTTCGCCGCCGCCAGGCCTGCGCGCTTCGTTCTGACTATTTTTCTCCTGGGAAGAATCTTCTTTCTTTTCCTGCGGCTGCGATCCCTGCGGGGGGCCGGAAGAACCTTGTTCTTCTTTTTGAGACTCTTTTTCTTTCTTCTCTGAAGAAGGTGGGGGTTGCGCAGGAGGATTCTTTAATCTTTCCTTAAGTGCGTTGAGTTTCCTCTCGGAAAGCTCATAATTGAATCTCGCATCCTGATCCCCTGGGTTTAACTCGATGGCACGCCTATAATGCTGCAGCGATGCCTCTAAAGCCTGTACCGCAGCGGCACTATCTTGCTCTTGGAGGCTTTCCCCAAGAAAATATTTGGCATTGCCCATATTGTAGGCGGCGCGGAATTCCAACTTTTTATCGTCGGTTGCAAAGGCGCGCGGGAAAGATTCTGCCGCCTGCGCGTACTGCCCATTTTTATACTCTGCGGTTCCCTCGTTATAATGAATATACGCTGAATCCGGCTGGAGTTTCTCTGCCTCTTGGTAACCCTGCAAGGCCTGGTCGTATTTTTTTTCCTGATACAACCTGTTTGCGCGGGTTATTATTGTACCACTATTGGCGGCGAATGCCAACGTCTCCCCGCACCGCGATAAGAAAAAACACAACACTATTGAGATCAAATTAAGGCGCGCGTCTCTCACTAATCAGTGCCTCCGTTAAAATGAATAGACATGCCAGCGCTAAGGGAATCTGAAATTGCTCTTCGTAACGCTTGGCCATCTTGCTTTCAAACTCATATTTCTCTCTCTTCGATATCTTCTCTCGGTATAATAAATCCAGACCGAATTCAAGAGGAGTCGCGTGGAGATAACTACCGCCTGTGGTCAAGGCGATATTCTGTAAAATCCTTTCATCAAGGCGGGATTTAACCACATTGCCGTTCTTATCTTTAAGATATTCCTTGGCCGTGCCTTTTTCTTCGAGAAGGATCAATTCCCCCTCAGAAGTCCCTACGCCGATACAATAAATCACTACCCCCTTTTTCTTGGCCTCCTCTGCAGCTTCCAAGGGGTTACCTTCATGGTCTTCTCCATCGGTAATAATCACTACCACTTTATATTGCGCGGAGGCGCCTTCGCAACTTCTCAGCGCTTCGCGTATTGCGCTCGACAATGAGGTCCCTGCCCGGGGGATAGTATCGGTATCCACGCTCTCTAAAGAACTCAAAAATCCGCTATAATCGACGGTAAGCGGGCACTGCACAAATGCCGTTCCGGCAAAGGCGATCAATCCGATACGGTCTCCTTTGAGTTGACGCACCAGGTCCCTGACCGCAAGCTTGGCGCGCTGGAGCCTACTTGGTTTGATGTCCTGGGCGCGCATACTCGTTGAAGTATCCAAGGCAATAAAAATATCCAACCCTTTTCTTTTGACCTCTTGCCAGTGAAACCCCCACTGTGGGCGTAAGAGCGCAAAAAACCCCAGCCCCACCCCTATAATAAGAAGCGTTGCTTTGATGCGCTGTTTTCTTGCATCGACATAGGAAAGTAATTCGTGCAAAAGGTTCTCTTGCGCGAAGCGCGCTTCTGTCCTCTTGCGCGCGTCAAAGGCCCAGGCGAAAAACGCAATAAGAGCAGCAACTATTCCGATAAAAAACCAGAGTAATTCCAACCGGGCAAAACGCATAGGAAATTTAAGGTATTTTTCTTAAAATAGTATTCGAAAGAACTATCTCCATCAACACCAGGAATAATCCGGGAATCAGAAAAAACGGGAACAATTCGCGGTATTCTTGGTACCCCTTCTCTTCGATGATGGTCTTCTCTAGCCGGTCGATCTCTTTATAAATCTCTCTTAAACTCTCGGTATCCGTTGCCCGAAAATACTTCCCGTCTGTTATAGAAGCGATCTCCCTCAAGGATTCCTCATCGATATCAATCTGTACCCTCTGATAGACGGTATTTCCGAAGAAGTCCTTTGCCGGATAGGGCACCGGCCCTTGGGCCCCTGCGCCGATAGTATAGACCTTTACCTTCAGGGCCTTGGCAGCTTCGGCGGCAGTGCGCGGCGAGATCTTTCCGGTATTATTACGGCCGTCGGTAAGAAGGACCACGACCTTACTCTTGGCCTTAGTATCGCGAAGCCGGTTCAACGCGGTCGCTATTCCTGAGCCGATTGCGGTCCCGTCTTCGATCATCCCGGTACGCACCCGTTCTAGATTCTGTAAGAGCCATGAATAGTCGAGTGTCAACGGAGAGATTGTGTACGCGCGCGCGGCAAACGCAACTACCCCGATACGATCATGGCTTCTGCCTTTGACAAATTCTTCGACCACTTCTTTGACGACCTCAATACGGCTCTTGCGTCGATTCCCCATCTTGAAATCCTCAGCGAGCATGCTGGTAGAAGAATCAATGGCTAACACAATATCAATGCCGTCTACCTCGATCTTGGACTCCGCCAGCGGAAGACGCGGCCTGGCTAACGCAAAGACAACCAAACAGAGCGCAAAGAACCGTACTACCGTCAGATTCTTATAAAGACGTATCTTCCAAGAAGTGCGCAACCCTCCCAGCAAATCCCCCGAAGAAAACTTCATGCCGCAAGGTTGACCCCGAGTACGCACGTACCATAACAAGCCGGCGATAAGGGGAATACAGATCAAGAACCAAGGATCGCTAAGACTCATCGTGTACGATTCCCCTCGGGTTCTTCGGTAACTTCTTTGGTCTGATCGACAAGCCTCTTGGCGGATTGAAACACGCCTTCTATCTCATCTGTCTGCGGCGCATACTTGGCAAACTTCACCAGATCACAATGGGAGAGGAAGTCCTTTAAGAGTTCTTTATGCTCTTTGGCTAAAAGCGAGGAGCCCTTCAAGTCAAAGAGGAATTCCTCGGTAGTCATATCGGGAGCACGCAGGGAAAAACGATTCTCCAGGTAGTGCCGTACGATCCCAGAGAGCATACTATAATATTCCTTTGTCCTGCCTTGCCGGATCAACTCTTGTTTCTTAAGCTCCTCCAATTGCGCATAGGCGATTTCATGGGCGGGACGGGGAGGCGTAGGGGAGAACGCATTGCGCCGCTTCAGCAGATACATGCCGACTCCCCATAGCAACAACGCCAAAATAACCACCCACCACATCTTAAATACGCCAAATGCAGAAGGCAATTCCATCGGCCCCTTGATATCTTTAAGCGTTGGTTCTTCTCCTGCTCCTTCTAAAAGGCTTTTGACCTGGATGCGCTCTTCTTTAGTCTTAATCTCCTGCCATTGGTCCTGGCCTTTCTTCTTATAACGTATAACTACCGCAGGAAGGACAATCTCTCCTGTTGAATACGTCTGAAGAGTATATCGTGCCGTAATTTTTTTTCTTCCCCAGAAAGAACGTACCCGCGTAAGCTCTTCTTTTACCGTAAAATCCCCCCACCCCTTGGAGAAATCCGGGAACTGCACCTCGGTATCCTTCTCTGCGGTAGCGGTCAGTGTACAAGAAACCTTATCTGCAATGAGAACGGTACGGGCCTTCAGTTCCATCTTAAGCGCAACGGGCACCTTCAGCTCCTGCGCCGAAGAATGCGACAAAAACCCCAATAAGGCAATGAGTATAAGCAAGTACTTTCTCAACGCCTTCTCCTCTCTCTTTTCTTGAAGAAAGTCAATAAGCTATGCGTATAAGGGATATCGGTACGGATTGCGATGGTGTCAACATTGGTAGAGTAAAAGAGCCTCTGCCGTTGGGCAAG
>JAHISH010000027.1 GCA_018818365.1 Candidatus Omnitrophota bacterium
AAATCCACATGCCCCGGAGTGTCGATGATGTTAATCCGGCAATCGTTCCAGGCACAAGTGGTGGCGGCGGCGGTAATGGTAATTCCTCGCTCGCGCTCCTGCTTCATCCAATCCATGACTGCCGCTCCCTCATGCACCTCTCCGATCTTATGGCTCTTTCCGGTATAGAAAAGGATGCGTTCGGTCAAAGTGGTCTTGCCGGCATCGATATGCGCCATGATCCCGATATTCCTTACTTTATCCAAAGGAACCGACGGAATACGTGCCTCTTTTTCTTTAAAAACAGGCGTATCTTTTTTTTCTTCTGGTTTCGATGGCTCGGGCGCCTCCAAAGATTCCAAAGGAACTTCCGGGAGGCTGGGCTCCAGCCCAGGTATTTCGGCAGGCGTTTCTTGCGGTTGCGTGGTATCCGCGGAAGGGACTGCTTCTGTTGCCTCTTGCATAGATGTCTCTGGAGCTTCTTCTGCGGCTTTCTCCGTAACCTCCGGCTCCCGCACACCCTGGTTCTGCCGCAATTGCATTATCTCCTCGGCAAAGCTCTTAAGACGTTCTTCTTTTTCTTCAAACTCTTTTTCCAGTTCGGTATACTCGGCATTCAACTGATTAAACTCAACCTTGGGAACCCACTCGCTAATCTGCTCTTTATGCTTAAGAGCGGTAATAGTCTCATTCTGGGCGTTTATTTTCGCGGCGGCCTTGTCCAATCGATGCCGCTGGATCTCAATTTGCTCCTCCTTTAATTTGATCTCATCCTCCCGCGACTTAATCTTAAGACCCAGATTCCTGACCTCTCTATCCGAATTGACATTCTTGGTAAAGAGTTCTTGGGTTTCCTTCTCCTTAACCTCAAGCCTATTTTTAAGATCTAAAATCTCGTCTTTAATTTTAACGTTGGATTCTTCGGACCTTGAAGCCCAGGAATGGCGGCGGCCTAACTCATGCTGCAAGTTCTGCTCATTTTTTTTGCTCTCCGCCAATTCCTCCTGTATGCGGGCATAGTCAGTTCTTATCCGCTCCAGCTCTGCCTGCAAGATGCTGATCTCGCCTTCTACGCGGGAAAGTTTTTGTTGATGGAATGACGGGGTTGTTTTTGATTTACGCTTGATAGGATCGGAAGAAACAACGATACCATACAGGGCATAGACGATCAGGCCTATCCCTGCGGCAGCAATAATCTGAATCACAAGTGGAATGCTCAAGATGTTTTAATCTTTCCCTATTGTGAATCTGTCTGCGTTGCGCCGGTTTGATTCGCGGGAGCATCTGCCGTGGCAGCAGTATCTGGCTTTTCTATCTGCGCGCCGATCAGCGCCCCTGCGGTCGCACCCACTGCCGCCCCGATTGCGGCACCTTCGCCACCATGATGACCTTGATGCCCGATAATTCCTCCTGCGGCAGCTCCTAATACCCCACCGATAACGCCTCCTTCAACGGCGCGACTCTTGGCATTCTGGCATCCTACCAGCATGACGGCGAAACTTACGCATATAATCCCTATGGCCGACCTCTTCATTGCACGCCTCCTTTTAATGAACAGACAACTTACGCGACTGTAAAGGAGCGAAAGTTGTAGTACCGTGATCTGACTCCACCTCAGGAAACCATTCTCCTGCGTATACAAGTGGCATTACGCATCACCATTATAATATATCGCTTTTTTCCCGCAAGAGTTTTGTAAGAAAAGAGGGCGCCTGCATGAATGGCTTTTGGCTGATAAACCACATGGCGAGAGCGCCCTTAGATCTTTTCAAGGATATTTCCAGAGTCTATCGCTGCCAGAATTCGAGACAACTCATCATCGGTAGGGATGCCCTTCATTTCTTCGATGCGCAAAATACCCATGATGCTTCGAAGTACTTTCCGCAGTTCCGACGCAGGGTCTTTTTGTAGCGCGCAGCCCTCAAGGGATTCCTGTATACGCCGGGTAGACGGGATAATACCTGCGCCGATCATTCTTTCGATCTCCTGCCAGTCCCGGGAAAGAATTTCCGGTGCCACTGCCGAGGCGAGATGCCTCTTCGACGGGGAATGCAGTACATTATTAAACTGCGTTGCGATGGGAAGCACGCGAAAATCAATTCCTCCTTTTTCTTCGCCTATCGGCGAAGAAGCCGATGCCTCCACGCTTCTCTCTATCTGAACTGCGCTGTCTTCAGCTAATGCCTTTTGGGACAATCTTTTCTCCATCTGCTGTAGCATCTTTTGTTTCCTTGCTTTTTCTCGGTCAGAAGGAAGGTTTTCAAAAATCCTCTGAAGCCTTCCCGCGCGATGAATTTCGGAAAGGATACTCCGCGCTTCAGCAATAGGATCCTGGCTTTTCACTAACTGATCACGATAGTGCCGATAGCGCTTCAAATCGCCGAATAAAAATTCCAGCTTTAGGCACTCTTTGACGGCGGTAATGTCACGATTCTGCGTATCATATTGTCCTTGCACTAAAAACTCTTCAAAGGAAATTTCTCTGCCCAAAGCGTTATCATGCAAGGTTTCAAATACCAGTGCTGATTGCTCCATAATCAATTTTCCCTCATTCGCGGATGCGCTATGGATGTATTCGATCTCTATATCAATGCCTGCATCCTTGAGTCTTTCACGAAGATACGGCTCAAAAATCCCCTGGCTCTTGACAAAAGGAAACCATTTTTCAACAGCCTCGGCATCTTGTCCTTCGGGAATAACAAGCGCGATATCAATATCTCCTATTAAATCAGGATTCTGTAATACTTTTATCGGGATATTGTTTTCTTCATTGCTCAAATATAAAGCAGATCCGGTAATGACCACTCCTGTAATCTCCGGAAGATCCGGATGGGTTCTTCTGAACCGCTGTATCTGATCAAGCAAGAACGTCCTTAGATGAAAGATATTTACCGTGCCATCTTCAATTAACGGCGCATCGTCAATTTCAAGAAAAAGGGAATCTCCTTCAGAGAGAGAAACGCTTTTTGGGAAAGTGGTGATTCTTTCTTGAGTATTTCCTTCTGTACGCATTACGGAAAAGTTGACTTCATTGCGCAGCTGGCCTTTTTTGTCTCGCAAACGCCATTGTAACGCAGGATAGCGGGCTACCAGCGACGCAATAACCTCCTGATAGGTAAATCCCGGCAACTCTACCTTATTTTTTCCTCCCGCATAATGCTGTAATGTGCCGGTGAGATTAACTGTCACGCTAGGATAAAATTGAGTCTGGAAATATGGGATGATTTTGTTGGGTGTCAAATATGAAGAGCGGCGCAGCATCGAGAGAACAAGTTTACGTGCTTCTGCAGGCGAACCATGGAGCCTCAGCGCACGGTTGACTGCCTGGCGCAGCGCATCAAATATCTCTGTCCCCAATACCTCTT
>JAHISH010000265.1 GCA_018818365.1 Candidatus Omnitrophota bacterium
AAGAGCGAGAAATGCAATACTCCCCAATGTTATCACAAAGGTTTTTCGGAAAAACGGGTGCCATGGATACCAGACACGCGGAACTCTCAAATAAACAACAGCAACCATTACCCCTATCATAACCCAGAAAAATGCGGGAAGTATGGTAAGATGAAAGGTCATTGAGAAAACTCCGTGTAAGATAATCACTGTGAACGCAACTATGAGTGCCCCCAACAAACGACGGACACTCTTTTCCTCCTCTTGAGAATACCTTCTTAAAAGAAAAGAAATAACGCTCATTAACCCTCCCAAGAATACGATTAGTCCGATTATCCCCGCACCAAAAGCAATACCGACATAGAGACTGTGCGGCGCGCTCCGAAGCAAGTTTTGTGCAATATCTACTGTCAGAAGAGGAAAAACAAGACTGGGGCTGACCGCATATTGTGCAAGAATGTAATAATTATCAAAACCGACTCCCCACCAAGGATGATTATAAATAACGGTAGCGGAAGTTTGTACACTGTATAAAGTAGACATATTTGACCAGGCATCGTTCCAACGAATATATACCTGGTGCGGAATGAAAAACGGTAGCGATAAGAGAATAATCCATAGGAGTATCATTCCCCCGCGCTTATGCGGCCACCGGAAATGTCGGTGACATACCCGTGAGCGAAATACCAACCAAAAAAGTATCGCTAACACAAGACTCATGGCACAAAGTCGAGAATTCGTTAATACGAAGATCCCCATCCCAATGCCAATCAACCCTTTCACGGGAATGCGGAGCACGCGAGGCATCGATGATATCGTTCCGACAGCGAAAGCCCCTACTACTGCCAGAAATGCCGCAATTGAATTAGGATGGATAGTAGGAGGCATGCCCCGATTGCCGATCCCCAGACGGATTGGTACTAACGATAATAGCTTTATATATATCGGGTTCTGAACTAACGTCCTGCACGCCAATAGTAAAATAAGCACCCCAAGGAACCAATAAGCGGACAAAAAAAGCATAACCTGGCGCCACTGGCTCGTATGATTGGCAATTAAGAACGCAATACAAAAGAAATTTGTCATCACTGCAACCTGAGAAAAACTCAAGAAAGGACAACGGGCGTGAGCCGAGGCGATAGCAGCAATAAAAATGAATGCCGCAAACCATACAAAAATAGCAATTCCACGGACAGAGAGCCCTTGCTCTTGTGCGCACTCTTCTCCCCAAAGCAAAAACAAATACAGCGCTGCTATATGCAGCAACGCAAATTCGGTTCCTGTCAGACGTGCGACAAAGATGCGGAATGAATACACAATCCACACCACAATGCCTGCATCAATGACACGGCTCCCCGAACAACCATACCAGAGCACGAAGGTCGCTAAAACATAATAGGTGAGTTCATAATAAATGACCGGGATCCCATACGGGAAACGGATATTGTGCACTGTCTGCAGGAAACTTATAGCAACAAGGAAAATTACATCGGGGTTGACACATCCACCTGATTGCTTCCGTCTCAAACGGAAACCGTACACAAAAAGCCAAATGAACCCCGTTATCGCTCCCATCCGCGCCATCTCCTGTCGTAATGCTCCTAGAGAAATAAGACAACTCAATACCACTATCACACTGACAGAAGCGAAAAGGATACGAAATGCTTTCATGATTTCAGACATAGGCGTCGCATATGTATAGCGAGTACTCGATACATAAAAATCAGATTGCCTAAAAGATATCTACTGACTAGTCGCTTCGGATCTTGGATGCCAAGATATAACCACTCCAGACCGCTCACGCGTATCCACGAAGGAGTATCTTGTAGGTAACCCGCGAATATCTTAAAAAGTCCCCCCACCCCCCAGGATAGATTCGACTCAAGATTATTACGATTGCGCAATATCCATTTTTCTTGTTTGGGAACTCCCAGACCAACCAATATGATATCTGGCCGCGCGGCATTAATCTTATTGATGACATCCTTTTCTTGACTTTCCGTAAAGTACCCGTGATGACTCCCTACCACGAATAATCCCTTTGTCCTTAGTGCCGCATCTGCTTTCCCGATTGTCTCTGGCGTTTCCCCTAACAAGAAAATGGAAATCTTCCGATTTCGAAACTCCTCGGCAAGAAAATCAAAAATATCCATTATATTGACTCTCGCGGGGATAGGAATGCCGCAGAGACGCCCGCCCCAAACCACCCCCTGCCCTCCCGCATAAACTAAATCCGCACTGTTAAGAACTGCCCGATATTCTACATCGCGCGAAGCGATATTGACACAATGGGCGTTTAGATAAAACGCGGTGCGAGGACGACCCACGCCTTGGGTCGCATAGTTGACTAATAACGTAATAATCTCTTTTCTATCAACTAGGTTTATATTGATGCCCAAAAAAGATGCCTTTTTGCTGGTATCGTTCATGCTTCTCCCGCAATCGCCGAAAGAATCCCTGTATACCACCAGAATAAATAGTTCGGTCCCATCCAATAGAGCGTATCATAGGTCAAGAAATTACAAAGAAACCCACAAAATCCCGCAAAAAAAAATAAACGCACGTACTCTTTCCCCTGGCCTGATACTATCTTTTTATACGCTTTTATTAATAACGCTACCACAAATCCCACAAACGCCACAAATCCCACCACTCCTGTCTCCGCTAAGAAAGTAAGAAACATAGAGTCTGCGACTTTATCAGCAACAGCATACTGCGCAAACGTATGGGGCCGAGATACATCAAAAAGATCCCTAAAGTGGCCCAGCCCCGCGCCAAAGATACTATGGGATCTGAACATATTTACCGCGGCAAGAAAGCGATCAAACCCGTATATTGTCTGAGAAACACCGCGCGCATACAACCCATGAATACTAAATGGGTAGGCCGGAATAAACCCCTGCTCGTAAAGAAACGAACTGCCCACAATAACTATTATTACTGCGAAAAACAACAAAAGAAACAGCACGCCTTTCCTTTTTCCTGACGACAACAAAATCATCAGCGCACACGCTACCACCAGGCTTACCAGTGCCCCTCGGGAGAAAGTCAAGATCACCACCATGCCCATGAACACGATAGCAACAAAAGCGCACCGTTTATACGACCGTACTATTTCCTTCCTGAACCAAAGAACCGCAAGTGGTATCATCACGGCCAGATAAGTCCCTAACGCCGCCGGGTGGGATTGAGTTGAAAAGATCCTTCTTCCCCGAAAAAGTGTATAGTAAAGATTGGGGAAAAATGATTCGTACAATATATTGCGTCTGGCAATGAATTCAACAAGACCAATCAACGCAACTACCGAAGCGATGGCGCAAGAGATTCTCAAGAGTAAAATAACCCGCCCTTTGTCAAAAGAGCATTTCGCAAGAAAATAAATAAGTGGAGCCGGCAAAAAGAAATACGCAAAATATTTTAATGCCAATAAACGCTGTTCTGCAAAACCAACGCCTAAGAGAATACTTGCCCAAAACAACCAAAATACTTTATCTTCTTTAATCTGTGCCCAAAACGTTTTCTCTTTTCCACGCATAAGATTCCACATTACCATAGCTCCCACAGGCAAGAATATAAACCTCCCCCCGCGCACCAATAGCGGGGCCAAGAAAGAAATCCATATAAAAAGAACTGTGATTACAAAAGAGTTGTGTGGTGTTCCCTGCGCCGTTGTCATCTTCTTGCTGCCATGAGACCTTGGTAAAAACCCTCTAATTCATACGCATTCTCTACAATTCCTTTGACCTCGGGTATATTCTGTTTAAATTTTTCCAAAATCGAAGGATTACGACAGACCTCTTCCATCTTCTCCCTCAGATTCGAGGAATCTCCCGCTTCACAGAGTAACCCATTCACTCCGTCTTGGACGAACTCAGGGATACCTCCTATCCGGGAAGCGATAACCGGAATCTTATATGCAAAAGCCTCTTGGATAACCAACGGTGCATTCTCCTGCCAGGTCGAAGGAACAACAAGTAGGTCGGTATCTGCAAAGGCCTCAGATATTCTTTCGTGAGGAAGTTCCCCCATAAAGAGAATATTCGCATAGCAACCCCTTCTCTCTATCTGCCTAAGAAACCGTTCATATCCGGCGTAGGCATACCGCTTCCCGTAAATCCTCAACTCAACAGGATACCCTGATAAACCGCGGAATGCCTCAATCATAATATCAACCCCTTTTGCCGGTAAAAGCGTCCCGATAAAGGAAAACCGCAGCTTCGATGAAACTGCCCTCTGCGGAAACGTTCCCGATTGCCTTACAATACCATAGCGCGAAAGGAAGATCTTTTCCGCAGCGATCCCCGCACGCACGAACCGCTCCTGTATCGTCTGCGAAGGAGCAAAAAAGATATCAACGCCCTCCAAGGCATTGCGTATAGAACGATGCCGTATCCTTAACCGTTCGGGTATATTCCCCTTCGAAACAAACCCCTTCACATTCCTTCGCAAGAAAACGAGCATATCAACAGGAAAGACTTTCCGTAACGACTGATAGGCACGTACGAGCAAACCATGGGCAAAAAGACTATCCCCAAAACACCCCTGACATTGGTCATTAAACTCCGCTGCAGTGGTCCGTCTACAAACATCCCCTTTACTCGTACGCATATGCCACTGGGGACAGATAAACCAATAGTCGTGCAGCGTACACACCACGGGAATATTCTTTTGTTTCGCTTGTTGTATAATCCCTATAGAAAGAGACGCCAAGTGGTGAATATGCACCGCGTCGGGACGACTCTCCTCCAGGACTGCGGCAAAGGCACGGTCTACTGCACCATTAGTATAGGAATCTTCAAATCTCCGGTAGGCCGCGAGCGTATTGTTAAGGGTATATACGTTCAGGTTTTCTTGCGTCTGACGCGCCAGATGATACTCCGGCTGTGAAGCATCTTTTATCCGAGAGAATATAAAAACTTGATGGCGCCTGGCAAGCTCTCTGGCAAGGGTATAGGCGTATAGCTCCGTGCCGGACTGATGAAACGAAGGCAAATTATGGACGACGTGAAGGATCTTCATATATGCACTGGGCAAATCTGCCCCCGTGATATTGGCCAACCACACCCCGCCAACACGTACCTATGAAGCTCCCTAGGCTACGGAACTTGTGTATAGCGACGGCATTACTCCGTAAAATCCCCGAAAAATCCCTGCAGATATACCATACAAAGTAACTCAAGGCAACACAGAGGCTATCGATTTTTTTTAATCCAAAGAGTTTATACAGTGCCTGCGCGTGTACCTTGTTCTTTTGGTACCACTGCGGCGCCGTAAAATCATGGGAATGATAGACCACCGACAATGGCTCATAGACCAGCGTAAAACCTGCCTGAATCACCGTCTTCCCCCACGCCAGGTCTTCCGCAAAGTCGGTTTTCACAAAAGGGAATTGCTCCCCTATCTTCTTTCGTATGCATGAAGAGACATTGTCGAAATTACAGAGCGCATATTGCGCACCCGGAGAAAGACTCAAGAAATCTCGCGATACTTCAAGGCGATTCGTTAACTTTTTCTTCTTTGACGTAAAAGCACGGTTTACGCGTAACTGCGTTAAAACAGTCGCATCTTTATGCGGAAGCTGGCAGGAATAGACCCCTGCGACACGCGCATCCTCGAATAAATTATCTACTAAGGTCCTCATCCAATGCGTATCTGCGGGAACCGCATCAGCTCCTAAGAGCACTACTATTTCCCCCTGCGCAAGCGATACCCCGTAATTGCGCGTAAGGCCGTGGTTGAATTCTTCCTTGGCTATTTGATAGAGCCGTACCGGGAATCCCTTGATTATCTGGAGGGTCTTGTCGGTAGAACCGGAATCAATCACGACCACTTCAAAATCAAAAGTGGCCTCTTGTGAAAAAACCGCTTCTAAGGTTTCCTTGATCCTTTTTTCTTCGTTCCTGGATAAAATGACTATTGAAACTTTTGGCATCTTAGCTTTTCAAGGATTTTGCAACTACCGCATAAACCTCTTCTAGCGAGATTGCTTCTACGGCCTCAGGGATATATTCATTTCGATAAAATGCCCTCTCCCATAGCGGGCTTTTTATTTTAGATAGTCTTCCGTAATCATAGATTTCTGCAGCACTGGTACAAGTAAAGATACCTATGGTTTTAATCTTGAAAGCCAGTGCGATATGCAATACCAGCGTATCTCCGGTTACCACAAGATCACATCCTTTTATATCCTCAATATACTCCGCAAGCGTAGCTCGTTGTTCAAAAAACCTTACTGATAAACCCTCTTGTCTTAGTCGCGTTCCTAATTGTTCGTACCTATCCCATCGTTTAGAAGGCCACCGGCTCCCTGCGCGCGATTCTATCCCAATTGTCTTTGGAACAGGACTGATATTCTGCGTAAACGCAGGATTCAAGACGTACTCCTGTGCCTCAAACGTTTTGTTAAACATGGAAAATATAATATCCTGATAGCTACGGGTATTCTTTTTCTTCAAACGATCCGCCTCCTCTTTTCCCCGCTGAGAAGCCAGCCCCATATCGAACCATTCCGAAGAAGATTGCGTATATGATATCTTTCCTGAAGCATCTTCATAACATCCAATTAACATCCTTTTGGTAACCGTGCTGGCTAACCGAGCAGCCTGCGGGGCCTCATCAAGAGACAAGACAATATCGAAAGAAAAGGAAGAAAGCCTTTCGCGCGCTTCTTCTATATCGAAAATTCCTGAAAGGCCAAAACCTGAAGCAGGTAAAAGAGGAATTGCCTGGCGATGGGTAACCCAATACACCTCTGCCTGCAGCACGCGCAATAAAGGAGTAGTCCTTACTACATCCCCTAAGGCGCCCAGTTTTATGATAAG
>JAHISH010000028.1 GCA_018818365.1 Candidatus Omnitrophota bacterium
AAACTTCAAGAGGTGTTCTGAAGTCAGTTTTAGGGCATTGGCTGCATCAGGAGCCTTAACGCTGTTTCGCCAAAGAATAGAAGCGCAACCTTCAGGAGAAATAACCGAATAATACGCATTCTCTAACACGCATACTCTATCGGCAACGCCGAGACCCAATGCTCCGCCCGATCCTCCTTCACCGATGATTGTCGCGATAATGGGCACTCTTATACGCATCATATCCCGGAGATTTTCCGCGATTGCCTGCGACTGTCCGCGCTCTTCCGCACCGATCCCCGGATATGCCCCGGGGGTATCGATAAAGATTACCACCGGCAGATCAAACTGCTGGGCCAAACGCATCATACGTAGCGCCTTGCGGTAACCTTCAGGATGTGCGCAGCCAAAATTACGTTTGAGATTATCCTTAGTATCTCTTCCTTTTTGATGCCCGATCACGACAACACGAATGGAACCAATCGTTGCCAGGCCGCTGACAATCGCTAAATCATCGGAGAACGCGCGGTCACCGTGTAGTTCAAGGAAATCCGTCGTCAAAAAACTGATATAATCGAGGGTATAGGGCCGTTTGGGATGACGGGCAAGTTGGACCTTCTGCCACGCAGAAAGATTGGTATAGGTATTTTCTTTGAGGTGCGCCAGCTTCTCTTCTAAGCGCCGGACCTCTGAAGTCAGGTCGATCTTTTTGTCAGAAATGAAGCTTTTGAGCTCATGGATCTTCTTCTCTAATTCCTCAATAGGTTTTTCAAAATCCAGTCCGGCCATGCGAGGTCCTTAGTCAACCACGGTTACTTCGGAGCCTACGGGGACGATGATATACAGTTCCTCTACATCGGAATTAGACATGCGTACGCATCCGTCGGTGGCTTGGGTACCGAGACTTTCGGGATTCGTCGTTCCGTGTATCCCGTACGCAGGGATATTAAATCCCAGCCAACGCGTACCTAGGATATTCTCAGGACTGTCGGGAGGGACCACTGTTCCGGTCTTAAACCAGGTGGGGTTCAAAAGCTTATTGGTGATTGAAAAATTTCCGGTGGGGGTAGAATTATTACGCCCCGTCGCGACTACATAGGTTTTGATTATTTCCTCGTCGCTTTTCAAGATCAAGGCATTCTGTGATTTATCTACCAAAACACTAAAGGGCGCGGTCCAAACTTTTAAACGCCTCCCCGACACGATCATATCATCGCTTAAATTATTGCTCTTCTTGATCAAATCGATCGTAGTCTTATATTCCCTGGCGATCTTGCTTAAGGTGTCTCCGGGAACCACTTCATAGAGCACGCTCTTCTCCGTTTCGACAGAAGAAAAAAGCAGTTTAATATTTATCATTTCTATTTTTTTCTGCCAATCCCCTGTCTCGCGGGCATTGGGAAAATCCGCAATGAGCTTTTGATAGATATCTTTTGCGCCGAGAAGTTCACCCTTACCTTCTAATTCCTTTGCCGCAACCAAGAGGCTTGCCTGCGAGGTAGATTTGAGCTGTTTGATCTCCTGGACTTGGGTTATACCTTGCTGCTTTTGCAAGAAAAACAGCCCCACCCCCGCGACTCCTACTACCACAAACGTACCCGCGATTAATAATAATAGACGTCTATTCACCGCAATCCTCCTTTATCCGTATACCCTACCATAATGCCTTATGGTAGGAAACTAACGCAATGATGACCCCGACGATAAACCCCATAATGACCTCAACCGGTGTATGCCCGACTAATTCACGCAACCTATCTTCTTTAATCCTGCCCCGCCAATAGATATCTTCGGTAATCTTATTAAGCACACGGGCCTGCTTGCCGCTTGCCCTGCGCACCCCTTGGGCATCAAACATCACTACCAACGCAAAGGCTGCGGCTAAGGCGAAATAGACGCTATCAAATCCTTGCTCGATGCCTATGGAGGAAGCAAGACACGCGGCTCCGGCAGCGTGGCTAGAGGGCATGCCTCCGGTCCCCACAAACCACCGGAAGTCAAACCGTTTCTCGCGGATTGCCCCAATAGTAACTTTGACCGTCTGGGCGATAATCCAGGCGGAAAGCGTCGTCAAAAAAATCTTGTTTCGCACCAATTGTTCAATAATATCCGTGATCATGGTATTGTATTATTATATATTCCGAACTCTAAAAAGCAAGCCTTTTTCGTAGAGAGAGAAAAGTCGCTCGTAATAGGAGATTTAAGGTATTTTCTTCTTGAAAAATGGTAAAAAGAAACATCCCAGCGCCAGGGAGAGAGAGAAGATAGTCAATCCCAACCCAATCTTGACCGACGCGGGGGAATAAATAAAGGAGACCTCATGTTCTCCTTCAGGGATAAATACCGCCCGCAGGGAGAAATGAGGAGAAAGCAACTCTTCTTGTCTGCCATCCACGAAAACCTTCCATCCCGGATACGCAGTCTCATTGACCAGGATAAAACCGTTGCGGGAAGTATCTACCTTAAGCATTAACCGGTTACTTTTTTGCTCTACAATATCAATTCTGGCCTTATCCTCTACGTCATGGACATCCCGCTCTGAAGCGATTATCTTATGCCTGGCAAGATACCCACGCAACACCTCTACCCCGCCCCATAACTGCTGCTGGAGGGTCTGGGGGCTGGTTAAGACTCGCGGGCTGCTGATAAAATAGAGCCGGTCCTCATAAACCGGATTGCGGTAGACGGTCACGGTATCATCGCGAAACACAGGCTTCAAGGCCGTGGAAGATAACGGAACCGAAGCAGTAATATATTTAACGTTTAAGAATCCTAGCCTCTCCAGGTGCGCATCGATTGCCGGCGCTCCCCGCTCTTCCTTGATATCAAATAAAAAAGAATACGGGCTCAAATACAGTGGGCCCGCCATATTCGCGCTCTGGATCCCCCAGAAAGAGTAAAAAGGGATCTTCCGCACCTCTTTGTGAGAAATCGCCCCATAGGGAAAATCAGTCCCCACATTAAATACGCGGAAGGTATCGGTATCCTTCTTCAAAAACGCAATACTCGGGGCAGAGGAACGTACCGCGCTTCTATCGACGGGGACATTGTGAATTGTCCCCACCCCATATAAATCCACGAACGAAAGGGCAATAAGAGAAAGACTCAAGGCCTTAGGGGAAAGTCTTTTGCGTGCACGCAGCCACAAAAGGAGTATCGCCGCCAGCCAAAACGGCAAAGCAAGCAATCCGTAACTCTGCGGACGGGCAAAAAGAGCCACTCCCATTCCAATAAGAGCCCCCCCTATTACTACAATCCGAAGAGTCTTCTTTAAAACCGCATCATCTTGGGTTAAAAGCTTCAAACCAAACCCGCTAAGCACCGCTAGTGCAAAACTCGATATAAAGACAAACCGGCAGGGATTCATGAAATAACGAAGCGCGGGGATAAGATGATAGGCAAGAAAAAAAAGCGGGCCGTTCTTTCCCAATGCGAGAGATATCGCGATGATAAAAAGCCAAAAGAAAGTCTTTATCTGTTTTTGGCGCCGCATCCCCGTCAATGAGGCGATCACAAGGCATAAGGGGATTATTCCGATATACACAAATAACTCCCAGAAATTGCCCTTCCCCCAATATGAAATACCTTTGCCCACGATCGGGTCTATGCCGAAGAAATACGGGTACACATAGGCGATAAAGTTCTGAAAATAAAAACTGATCGCGCGGGCGGCTTGAAAGGGGACATATCCGGCCCTCGTGGAAAAACGCGTAAACTCTGCACTCGGGATAATCTGCACGGCGCCGATTCCTATACCGACTGCGTAGATCACACACAGCAGCAATACGTGCCTTACAATATATTTGAAGGAAATCTTCGTAGTATCGCGCAAGAACAGATTCCATGCGAAATATATCCCGGCAAATAATGCGCTGTAGATAGCAATTTGGGGATGGCCGGGAAGAAACGATGCCCCTATTGCGATGCCTGCAAGAAACACGTAGCGTATCTGCAGCGTCTTGTAAAAATAGGTGATCGCCAGAAACGTAAACGGCAGAAAGGCCGCAGAGAATATCATCGGGGCATGCACCTGCCTGCCTGAAAAGGCACCACCGAATATATACACGATTGCGGCGCAGAAAGAAGAAAGATCATCCAGGCCCAGCGCGCGGCAGAGTAAAACCATTCCTATTCCCGCAATCAGGAAATAGGCGCATAGTAAAAGGATAAATGCCGTCGGTGGGGAGAAAAAAGCAAGCAACAAGATATTGAGAGGATCAAAAAGGCCTGCCTCGGGATTGGCAGCAAGGGGAAAACCGCAATTAAGCGTGGGAGTCCAGAGGGGAAATATGCCTTGCGATAAATCCGCAGCAGCCAGAACCCGCATGCCGTAATAATAAAAGAGGTCTCCGGATAGGTACATGCCGCCTGCAAAGAGCGCGCGGAAGAAATAAATGCCGATGCACGCAATAAGGAAAGAAATGATTACTACTATCTTACGTTTATACCACGGGACCTTGACCATACGATAATGATTTATAGCAGCTTACTGGTTACAGCGGGTGACGAGGCTTGATTTTAAGCAGCACGTTGAAAATTTGAGCGGGCATGGTTGCCCCATTACCAACTGTCTGGCAGAGCGAAAATTTTCACCGAGCGAGGATTTCCTCGCTGGGGAAATGCGAGCGGTGCTGCGTAAACAAGACTCGGCAGGACCCGCTGAACCTGTAATGAGAAATCCTGGCTATG
>JAHISH010000266.1 GCA_018818365.1 Candidatus Omnitrophota bacterium
CTCATCCTTGTTTCGCCAACGCTTGCTTTAGATAGGTGATCCTCTCTACCGGCGTAGGGTCAACCCCGTAGAGTATCGCTAAATAATACGAAATAAAATCTCCGATATAGATCAAAGAGAATATTCTGCTTAAAAGCCTTTTTCCGTGCGACCAAACCTCAATAACCCGGACACCCTCCGCGCGAATGATCTTCGCGGTAATATCCATGCGCTTTGCCACTTGCGCATGCATAGTCGTATCCCGTAATATCACCGCCACACAATGCAAGATCAGCTTCTTCGGATTATCCCACCCCACGATCTCATTGTGGTTTAACTCCGGAAAGAAATTGCTATTGCTTAACGCCTTTGCATTCTCGCAGATCTGGCTGCGCAGACGCACCACGCAGGTATCAAAGTGTATAGAATGCGAATAGATAAACGCGAATTTATTATAGAGCGCGCCGGCAACGGACTTGGCGGTATTATCGCGCATGCCCACCGAAGGCCCCAATGTGGTACGCTTTAAATCTTCAAGCACCTTAACCATCGCATCGACTTCTTGCGTGATATTCTTAATGACCCCGATCCGAGAAAGAATATATAACGGGATAATGCTCAGATACCCGATAGTCGTCCTCGGAGGCAACCCTGCCGGGATCTGGATATAGCAGACTTTATCCCGAAGGGCATATTCTTTGAGTATGCCCCCCGAAGAAACCACGTTGACCGTCGCTTTTCTTTTCCTGGCGTGCGCATAGGCACTCAGCGTCTCTTCGGTATTGCCTGAGTAACTTAAGATAAAGACTAACGTCCGTGCGTCGACATACGCCGGCAATTCGTATTCACGCACTACAAAGACCGGAATCTTTGATTGAAAGTAAAGGAATGACCTCACCAGGTCCGCGCCGATTGCCGATCCCCCTTGCCCCACAAAGACTATTTTCGTAAAGGCCTGCGCAGGAAGAGAGATTTTCTGCTTTTGTGCAAGCCGCAATGCGACCTGGCACTGAAGGGGAAACTCCATCAAGAGATCTACCATCCCCGAGCGGTCAATCTTTTTCAAGTGCTGCGCAGTAAAGCCTCTGTTCATCTAAGAATTCCCTTCAGCCGCAGGCGCGTAAACTCTGCGATTTCTTTCCCGGTGGAAAGGCACAGGGCCTCTTGGGCGATCTCTTGCGCCTGCGATAGACTTATTTGCCGTAGGACATACTTAAGTTCCGGGATTACTTGCGGAGGCATACTAAACTCATCGAGCCCTAAGCCTAAAAGAACCAAGGCAAAGCTTGGATCCCCGGCCATCTCCCCGCACATCCCCACGGGGATCCCGGCACTATGCGCGGCTTCGATTATATTTTTAATCAGTCTCAGTACCGCCGGATGCGCAGGCTCATAAAGGTATGCGACTTTTTCATTGGCACGATCAACTGCCAGGGAATATTGGATAAGATCGTTGGTTCCGATACTAAAAAAATTGGCTTCTTTGGCAAGAATATCCGCAGTTATTGCCGCAGAGGGCACTTCAATCATTGCCCCTACCTTGATCTCATCGTTAAAGGGGATCTGTTTGCTGCGTAATTCCTGTTTTGCTTCCTTAAGTATTTTATTCGCCTGGATAAGCTCTTCAATACCGGAAATCATCGGGTACATAAGCTTAAGATTTCCATGCACCGAAGCCCTCAAAATCGCCCGTAGTTGCAATTTGAACATTTCCGGACGAGCCAGGCAGAAACGGATCGCCCGCCAGCCTAAGAAAGGTTCCATTTCGTGCGGCAGGGCGAACTGCGACAAAAACTTATCTCCCCCTAAGTCAAGGGTACGCACGATGACCGAATGCGGGTTCATTTCCTTGGCAACGTATTTATACGCCTCATAATGCTCCTCTTCAGTCGGCAGGTCTTTACGGTTCATATAAAAAAACTCTGTGCGATACAAGCCTATTCCTTTTGCCCCGTGCAGTTTTACCGACGATACCTCCTCGGGGAACTCGATGTTAGCGTTTACCACCACGTGATGTTGGTCACGGGTGATTGCGGGAAGATCCTTTGCCGACCAGAATTTTTCTATGATCCCGCGCTGCTTCTCTTCTTCCTGACGATATTCCTGTAAGGTCGTCTCATCGGGAGAGATAATCACCATCCCAAGATTCCCATCGACAATCAAGATCTCCCCGCCTTTGATACGCAAGGTGGCCTCTGCGGTACCGACTACCGCGGGGATCTCTAATGATTTTGCCATAATCGCCGTGTGCGTCGTCTTGCCTCCGACATCGGTGACAAAGGCAGAGACACTCTGCTTATGCATTGCGGCGGTATCCGAAGGGGAGAGGTCATGTGCGACCACGATCACCTTTTCTTTGAGGTCCGAAAGCCCCCGCCGTTCTTTTCCTAAAAGATGCCGGAGAATTCTACGCCCCACATCGTTAATATCCGCGATCCGTTCTTTAAGGTATTCGTCTTCTATCTTGGAGAATACCGCGATATATTTCTTCATGACCTCTGAGAAAATAAATGCGACATTCACCCGGTCCTTCTTCAAACGGGAGATCACGTCTTCGATCAGCATGCGGTCTTCAAGGACCAAAAGATGGGCATCAAATATCTGTGCTTCATCCTGCCCCATCTCCGCGCCGATCTTCTTCTGCAGGTCAATAATCTCGCGGCGCGTCTTAATAAGCGCTTCTTCAAAAAGCTGGATCTGCAGAGGGATCTCTTCCTCGCGTATCGGATCCTTGGAAACAACCATCTCTTCTTTACCGATACGATACGCAGGGCCGATCACGATTCCCGATGCCGCCGCAATACCCTGTAGTTTTATCATGGCTTCCATTCCTAAACTTTCGCGACTTTAAAAAACCGCACTTCCTTCTTAAAATACGGCTTCCTGTTTAGCAGGAATCAGTTCTGGTCGCTTCAAGTGCTTTCAACTTCTTAAGAACCATCGAACTTTAGCCCGATCTCAAGAAGCTTCATTCTTCTTGCTCTATAATCTTTTCCAATTCATCTACGGCCTGCTGCGCGTCTTCGCCGTCGGCCTCAACGACAATGCTGCTTCCCTTCTCCGCTCCGAGCATAAGAATGCCCATGATTGATTTGCCGTTGACTTCTTCCTCATCGCGCCTCACCTTTATACGGGCATCGAATTTATTGGCTATCTGCACGAATAATGCCGCGGGGCGCGCGTGCAGCCCCTGATTATTCTTCACGATCATTTTCTTTATGACTACTGCCATCTTTAGACTTCTTCCAAAAGGCCGATGATAATCTTTGCCAGTTTCGTCGAGTCGTGCCGCGTCACATCGTCCTCTACCAAGGCAAAATCATCCTCGAGGGCACGATACCCCATAGCCTCAATTTTCTTCCTGTCGTTTATCACCGCATACGAATTCTGTTTTGCGTAGCGCTGTAATGTCTCCTGCGGGATCTCGCCGGTGTTTA
>JAHISH010000267.1 GCA_018818365.1 Candidatus Omnitrophota bacterium
GTTAAATATTGCCAAGACCTTGAGTATTTATAATGTGCTCTCGAAGTTAACGCAAAAGAAAGCGCGCTTAGAGGATATTATCCAGAAAGTCGACCGTAACTTCGATATCGCTCCTTCTGATATTATCTTGAGCACTCTCGAGCAAGAACTTGCCGGAGAAATCGGAAGGGAATCGCGCCTTTGGGAGACCTTTAATGGTTTTCGCGGTTCCTATGATTATATCTTAATCGATTGCCCTCCGAATTTAGGTATCTTAACCGTAAATGCTATCCGCGCCAGTCAGGAGATCATTGTTCCTGTTGAGGCAAGCCGTTTTTCTTTTGAAGGGTTGGGGCAGTTAACCAGTATTATCGCGTTAATTCAGGACCGTTTGAACCATATCGTCAAGGTGAATGTGGTAGTGACTAACTTTGATTCGCGCCTGCGTCATTCCTTTAAGATGCTTGACAAAATTAAGGCTAATTTCAAGGATAAGATGTTTAGTACGATCATCCATGTGAATGTAAAGCTTAAAGAGGCGCAGAATCAGGGAACCCATGTCTTAAACCATGATAAGTACTGCCGCGGGGCAAAAGATTATTTCAGCCTTTCACGAGAGATTATTATGCAGGAGCAAAAGGTCGCGACGGCGGCTGATGTGGTCTCTACGCCAAGCGAGGTCCTTGAGAAGAAGGTGAGGGAGATAGTGAAGAAAAAAATGCCGAAACTCAAAGAAATCACTTTTTCTTTAGCCGCCCCTGAGGCACGCGAGGTCTTTGTCGCGGGTGATTTTAACGGCTGGGAGGTAAGTGACGCCAGCCGTATGACCAAGGATAACGGGACATGGCAGAAAAGAGTGAGTTTGAATAATGGAAAATACCGTTATCGCTTCGTGGTGGATGGACAGTGGATTGATGATACCAATAATCCTACAAAGGAAACAAATCCTTTCGGCACTATGGATTCACTTGTTGAGGTGGGGTTAAAGAAGTAGGCAATACAGAAAGGGGGTGCGTATGGCAGTAAAAAAGAGAAAAGCCAGAAAAGGCATGCCCAGAAAGAAAGCGGTAATCCGTAAGAAGAAGCCGGCAAAGCAGCCACAAAAGAAGTCACTAAAGAAGCCGGTGAAGAGGAAGGTAAGTAAGAAAAAGGCCGTAAAAGGAGTTGGCTCCAAGGAAGCAAAGAGATCATCATTAGGAACTTTAGTGGGAGTGGTAACCCATTATTTTCCTCAAGTACAGGTCGCAGTGATTAAACTTAAAGGCGCGCTTTCGGTAGGGGAGGTTATTAAGGTAAAGGGGCACACAACCGATTTTACCCAGAGTGTCTCCTCAATCCAGGTCGACCATGTCTCGATACCGCAGGCTAAAAAAGGAGAAGAAATAGGCCTGCACGTTGACTCTCGCGTACGGCAGCATGATGAAGTGTATAAGGCAGCATCTAAAGGACTTCTATGAAATATAAATGCCAGATTTGCGGTAGGGAAATTGATGATTTTGTCGGTATTGCTCATATTAAGGCGGAGGAGTACTTATTGGAATTGATCCTTCGGGATCATCCGGAGTGGCACGAAAAGAATAAGAGTTGCCACAAGTGCATCGATTATTACCGTAAGCTCGTTAAAGAAACAGAGATTTAAAGGTTCCGTAAGCCAGCTTTAACCCAAACAAAAAGCTGGTTTTTTAATCTCTATTTTTGAGTATATACCCATTATAAATGGGGCGTTAAGAATAAGTAAAAATCGGTAAAAGGCCGCATGGGAAAGAGTCAGGTGGTATATGAGTTTGCGCGGAAGGCCTAAAAAATATAGGATAGTAAGGCTAGATCCAAAGATCAGCCAATTTAGCCCTAGGGGCAAGCCAGGGCGGCCGGATGAGGTAACTCTGACAATGGATGAATTTGAGGCGGTAAGGCTTTGTGATCATATGGGGTTTTCGCAGAAAGAAGCAGCAAAATCAATGCGAATATCCCAGCAGACCTTGAGCCGGATCCTTAAGAGGGGCCGTAGACAAATAGCCAATGCGTTAGTTAATGGAGCCATTATAAAGATCCAGGGTGGCCATTATGTAATAAGTTCCCGCCAGGATGCCCCGCAAAAAAGATGATAAATGAGCGCATTCTTAGGTTCGCAATGGAGAAGCAAAGGGCGCCGCAGGTGGTTTCATGTTCTTTAAAGACAAAGAAGGCCCTATTTTACCACATTACCTAACTTCCTATAATATATCTTATGTTAACTATAGTATATTGGGAAGTTCCTGGTAAACCTTTATTCTGCATGGGTTTAGCTTGACATTGTTTTTACCTGTGGAAAACGTCACTTTTGTTTACTTGTTCTTACCTTTATTCTTTATATTTAACATTTTTGTGCGGTTCTCTTACGGTTCATGCTTATGACTAGCTAAGGTTATGATAGCAGGATAAATGGTATCATCCCCGAATTTGTAATTAATCTTATCTATTGCTTCTAAAAGGCCCTCCCTTCGCTTGGCCTCTAAAAACAATGGGGAGTCATACTGGGGCTGGTTAAGATTGCTGCAGCTTACCCCTAAGGCCCTGATCATAGGCAACTGATTTTTTGATTTTAGTTTGATTCTGAGGCATCTTAGATATATCTCTTGGCCATCATTGGTGGCGTTTTGCCAGGTCATCTGGCCTTGGGAATTCTTGCTTCCCAAAGGGCCGCTAAGCCATAAATGGGTAGTCTTTGACTCAAGATTGTTTTCTCTAAGCCTTCTGGCTACCATTTCTGCGAGAAGCCTGATCCAGGCCATGATAAACTGGGGGGTTTTCGAGGCTCTGGGTAAGGTGTAGGAATGCCCTATGGACTTCGGCTTTGACTCTTTCGGAAGGTTGGCAAAACTCTCAGTAGCATGTAAGGCCTGATAGAGTGTCAGGCCATTCTTCCCCATAAGGTTTTTTAAAAAGTAGGAAGGTTTCTGATATAGATCAAGACAGCTGCGCATACCTTTTGTTACGAATAATTCTCCCGTAATCCCGTTTAATCCGCAGAGCTTATTGAGAGGGATCTTTTGTAAGTAGCTCATAAGGTTATCTGGCGTAAGTACAGTGATGCCGCAGGGCTTATTGATCTTTGAGGCTAACTTTGCCAGGATACAGTTTGGAGCTATTCCTATAGAGGCGGTAATGGCAAAGGTTCCTTTAATTCGTTCTTGGATATCGCACGCCAATTTTAAGGGGTCTGGGTGGTTTTCGATATCCATCTGGAACTCATCTATAGAGGCATAGTTGAGCCTCAATTCCCATCTTTTTAGCAGCTCTAGGATCTGTTCTGAGGTCCAGATATATTTACCTTGTTCTGCAGGGACGAATTCTAGGTGGGGACATATCCTGAAAGCCTCCTGGGTAGGCATTCCTGATTTGATCCCCAGGCGTTTGGCTTCGTAGCTTGCCGCGCAGACTACCGTGTGTAGCCTATTAGCTCGAGAACCTACAATGAGAGGTTTATTTTTAAGCCTGGGGTTGATTGCTTGTTCAATAGAGGCAAAAAACGCATCCATGTCAATATGCAGGATCATGGACTATAGGATTTTATCCAGGCGCCAGCTAAAACCGGTGTTATTGAATGATATTTGGTAGAGTCCTTCTGGGCATGAGACCGCAAAGTAAGTAATGATCTCTTGTCCACGGCGTTCTTGCCATCGGTAGTTTACGCAGCTTACGGAGTATTCTTTTTTATTCCATATAAAGCATTGAGGATTGATTATTCCTGCTTTAAAGTGGGCGGTGACCTCGATTTTCTCAGGCGATAGCCCTGAATGATCCGTTCCTTCTGGTGGGATCTGTCTATCCCAACGGGCGCGGGGATTGAATCCTTGCTGGCGCATTGGCGATTTTTAGTATTTTCTTATGAGGGTGATAAGTTTCCCTATGATCGTAAAGTGCGTACGGATGGATTGGTAGTTTTTGTTCGCTGCTTCTAAGTAGAAGGTATTCTTTTTATCTTTGCGAAGGAGTTTAAGAGTCGCTTCGTTATTCTCCAAAAGCGCGGCAATAATATCGTTTTCCTGGGCAGTCGCTTGTTTACGGATAAGCGCAATATCGCCGTCAAAGATCCCCGCCTCAACCAGGCTATCCCCTTTTACTTTCAAGGCAAAGGTTTCTTTTCCCGCAAAGAACTGTTCTGGTTCAATATACCCTTGGATATCTTCGTACGCAAGATCCGGTATCCCTGCCGGAATCGATGCCAATATTGGTATCTTTAAAGGATTCTGGCGCAGTAAGGTAATGCTGCGGGAAGAATTCTTCGCGCAGGCCAGGTATCCTTTTCTTGAGAGTATACGTAGGTAATCTCGCACCGTACCCGTGGAAGAGAAGCCAAAGGCTGCCGCAATCTCTCTAATGGTGGGAGGCCTTCTTTGGTGGATAGACTGGCGGATAAAATCGAATATTTCTTGTTGTTTTGTAGTGAGGTTCCCGGGAGATTTCATAAGGGAACTTTACCACACATTTGTGTGGATGTCAAGGAAGATTAAGGGGCTCTCCCCTTCCCTTCTTGTAGTTGGGAATAGACGTATTCTGCAATCGCACGGTAGCCTCGTGTATTGGGATGGCCGTCTCCTGAATATCCGTATGGCTGCCTTCCTTCCGCCAAAGACTGCTTTAGGGGAATAAGACAATCAATATA
>JAHISH010000268.1 GCA_018818365.1 Candidatus Omnitrophota bacterium
CCTGGCGTATAAGAATAACCCTAAAAAAAGGCTGCAAAATCCCACACAGAAGACTGCAATCGGCATTTTAAGACAATTCCTCCTCAAGCTTCTTTATTAACGCAGCTGCGTCTCTGATAATCGGCGCGGGCAGTAATTTCGATACTTCAATCTCCTTTTTCAATGACTTTAAGGTTCCCAAAAACCTCCTGACCGTACCCAGCCGCTTTTTCTCATACGCCTCTTCAGGCGCTAACTCTTCTTGTTGGCGTATAAGAGCGGTTAAATCTTTACGCACCAACGCCGCATCCTTGCCGTCCTGGAAAATCTCTTTTTTGATCTTGTCATAATCCTGCGTATCAAGTCCCTTTTTATTCTTTGCGCGGCGCAACACATCTATCGCTTCCAGACTGGGGACGCTCTTGGCCTGCGCGGATTCAGTGTACTCTTCCTTTAGATATACGGATTCCTCTTTCTCAAGGAAATAGTAAGAGCGCAATAACTTCATTGCGGTTGGCGTGCGTATCCCGATCTCTTTGGCAGTATAGGTATCAAAAGTCGAAAATCCCCACCCTTTATAAAGCTTGTCTTTCCAGACCGCATAGAGCGATTGTCCTAACCGAACCCATGAAGTCTTAAATTGCTTGGTACTCTCCAAGATCTGGTAGCGCAAAGAATCCGGGGGAAGCGCGTGCATCTTTTCTTCGATAGTACGTAACGATTTCGTCCTTGTAGTCTCCATCACTCCACCCTTTCCTATTCCGCGATACACCACCATCTTTGCGGACACGATCTCTTCTATTCCTCTTTGTACTTGAATATCCCTTTCATCTGTTTTCCGATTGCCTTGAATTGTTCTAATGTGTCTTGAACCTTATCGATGACCTGTTGAGGATTCTGCCGGGCGATATTCTTGGCTGCGGCCTCCCACATCGCCTTTTGCAACGTTTTGAGGTCAACTCGCGGATTATCGAGAGAGAAATTAAGCGCATAATCAAATTCAATAGCACCTTTTTCATCGGCAAATAAGTCTAATGCGCGGGAAAAAAGTTCCTGGCCGCCGGATTGCTCCTGCGGCGCTCCTCCAGACGCATAGGTTAATTTTGAAAGCTGCAGATGACAATCTGCGCGGGCGGCATTATGCCGGGCACTAAGCTCTACGAAGAGATTCAAAATACCCGAACGCAGCTTCCGCTTTGAAAAGAAATCTCCATAGTAGGGCGCCAAACGCGTAACCTCTAAATCTTTCACCACAATATTACCCTGCATATCCTTAGGGCCAAGATCAACCCATCCCTTTGCCTCAATAAGGCCAAACGGCTTTCTGTCCGCCGCCACAACCGCTGCGTTGATAGCACACTTAACATTCAATGAAGTCGGCGGCACCATCACTTTAGAGACCGTAAGAGTAATCTGATCTAACCCCACGGTATATCCTTGCGGGATTACTTTCTTATCCGTAAAGAGCAACGTGCCGTTCTTCACCAATAGCCCAGTCAATAAAACCGGCGCAGGATTCCCGCCAGAGGGAAATACCGGAAGATTAAGATGCCCATCGGCTGACTGCTCAAGGGTTATCACAGGAGAATCCAAGACCAGGGTAGTAAGAAGTATCTTTCCCGCGAGGAAGCCAAGGGGATTTAAAGAAAAAGAAAGCTTCTCTACCGTCAGAAGATTCCCGACGGTAAGATCCGTCACGGTCACCGTCAGAGGCAATGACAAACCGATTCCACCTATGCGTGCATCCACTTTAAGATTCTGCTCAAGCTGGGCCTCGATAATCTTCTTGCCGAACACCGCCACCACGGCAGCGGCGAGCACAAAACACACACACCCCACCGCCACGACTGCAATCAGAATCTTATTTACCCTACGCATCACTTAACCTTCTCTCTCCTTTTTGACCTTCTCCCACACATAAAGGATGAATTTGCCTAAAAGCCAGATCCCCCCGAGCACCAATGCAAATCCCACAAAAACGCGCAAGAAGACACCTAAGACGATAATCAACGGGTAAAGAAAAACACCTATACCCATAAAGACGCCCACGGCTAACAAGAATAATAGTCCCACGAGAAATGCCTTCACGTGTCTCCTCTTAGGCTTTCCTTACTACACACGCATGAAAAGAATTCGACGCACAATGTTTGCTTACGCGTGCAAAAAATTTTGCCACCTGCCACGGTTTACGGCTCACTCCCGCAGAAACTTACGCCTAAAAGATATGCTCCGTTCTCCGTAATTCCTTGCAGGCATATGCCAAAATTTTTCTCATGCACGCTTTAAACAAACATTATGCGTCTATGCCAACGTAATAACTGTGTTTGTATTAGTTACGCGAAGTATCCAGGCCCTGGGGTTGGGGCTTTAAGAGAAGAGGAAAAACAAATAACTTACTGCCTGCGCTCGATCTCCTCTATCTTGATCCCTCTGTTAATGAGGTGTTCAAATGTCCGCTTAATCTCCTCTTCCTTGCCCTCGATTTCAAGAATCGCCCAACCGCTGGACATCGAAAACGACGCCTCGATAATATTGAGATTAACGTCAAAACGTTTGCAGATATAACAGATTATTGACTCATCCTGCAGAGCCCCCGGAAAAGTCAATCCAATAGCCATTTTCATTATTTATTGCTCCTTGTGGCGGCAACGCTCTTCCTAGAAGAAGATTTTTCCTAACGCAACCTCAGCGCAATATCCAAAAGAGTCCTCACCAAAAAAGACTTCAAGAAAAAAATAATCACAAACGCCAATATCGGCGAAATATCAATGCCGAAACGGAAGTTAAAAGGCACCATCCTGCGCAACGGCTCAAGGATCGGCTCCGTCGTCTTATTGAGGAATTGGACAATGGGATTATAGGGGTCGGGATTCACCCAACTCAAGAGCGCACGGATCAAAATAAGCCAATACAGTATACCGAGGAGCACATCTACGACATATGCCAATGCACTCAAGAAATTCGCTGCCACAAACATCACACCCCTCCCTCTTTTATCACTACTATACTATAAGTTATCACAATTGAGAAATGTTTTTTATCTTGTACGCATCGCGGCATCCGAAAATACTTTTGCACCATTTAACGTCCCGCCGCAGACGGGCAGATTTGACTATACGCACAATAGGTACATGCCATATACTCAGGAGTAGGCCCAAACGCCTTTTTTCGAATACCCGAAGACACCTCCTGGATTTTTTCCTTTATCTGATCAATATCTTTCTGAAGAACCTCAACCTGCCCCCGCAGCCCCGATTCGAGGAAATAAAGGCATGCGCTATGCGGCAACTCGCCGAAAAGTGTCTGGTAGGCAAACGCATAGAGTTTTAATTGTAAATTATCGCTGACCCGTTTATCCGCATCCTTCTGTGTCTTGATCTCTGAAGTTTTAAAGTCCATGATCACGGCGCCCTCAGGAGTCTGATCGACCCGGTCAAAACGCCCGGTAATCTTATTTTTCTGGTAAACAAAAGAAAATTCCTTCTCGATAAAACGGGGGATATGGGAATACGCCTCTTCTTCTTGATAAAACCGTTCCAGGGCATGGCAACCGGTCGTAAACCGCTCTTCCTGGTGTTTTTCATCGAGGAACCCTTGCGGATCGAAACTTCTCTGGAACCGCGAACGCAACTCCGGGAACTCCATTTTCTTCCCGGCCATCTTAAGCTGATAATAGAGACTTACCGCATCATGCATCGCACGGCCGTAAATGACCGTATGGTGTTCCATAATGGGGACGCGCAGGATATTGACGTATTTATACTTCAAAGGACAGGTCAAATAATCATCGATCTGGTAGTAACTTAAAAGCAGCAGCTTCCCGTCGGCAGACGTTTCTGAGGGGGTGATGACGGATTCTTTTTGCGGCGCAAAACGTTCGATTGCCTCTAAGGCGCTGGCCTTCTTCTTCGGCGCACTCTTTACTTCTCTTCCTTGCGACTCTGCCACAAACTGGCTGATACGCCGCAGCCGGCTCCCTCCATAATCAGCGGCGCTGGTTAAATAGAGCTCTTCCTTCGCGCGCGTCATCCCTACATAAAAAAGCCGGCGTTCTTCCTGAATATGGAAATCTCCCTGCGGCAAGACCTCCTTAATCAGGCCATCGGGAAGTTCGATGGGTTGCCTGCGACGAGGCCAAGGGAAACGCCCCTGCACCAGGCTTACTAAAAAGACCACACGGAATTCCAGGCCTTTGGCCTTATGGATAGTCAGGATATTGACCGCATCACAATCAAGATCCGCTTCTTTTGTCGCAGGGTCATCGCCGGCTTCGATGAGAAGCGTAAGGTAATTGACGAAACTGATCACGCGGTCTTGCTGCGCCACCAGCTCAAAATTGCGCACGATATTAAAGAACTGCGCGATATTCTGGATCTTGGTCTCTTTCTCCTGAGTGGGATTATGGGTCAATTCCTTCAGGTATCCGGTATCGGTAAGAAAACTATACAGCAGCCTGCCGGTTGACTCCTCGCGGGAGATTCGCAGGAACTTTTCCAGATCAATGAGGACCGCACGGATTCTCTCTTTTGTCCCCTGGCCTATGCCTTCCAGGTCCTTCAGTGAATCTACCTGCTGAAAAACCACATAGAGCGGCTTATTCCTTCGTTTTGCGTATGAAGAAATAATGCTTAGCTCATTAAGCGGAAGTTGATAGACCTCGGAGCTTACCAAATAATATAAACTAAGAGAATCCGCAAGGTTGGCGACGACACGCAGGAAGTTAATACAAAGCCTTACTTCTTCCCGGGAATAAAGCCCCTGATTCCCGCTGAACTGCCAAGGGATATCCAACATATTCAAAGCCTGCAGGAACGGTTCGGCATCGGCATTGGCACGCACAAGAATCGCGCAATCGCGGTACTTTATGCTCCCCCGCGATACTTTTTCCTTAATCAATGACGCGACCTGGTCTGACTCGGTAGAAATCGTATCGAAATGTAAATATTCGACTTCTTTGCCCTCTTGAGAAAGGCCAATCAGCCGTTTATCAATGCCCGCCTTCACCTCAAAGCGGTCCGGATTATTATGCTGAATAAGCCGATAGGCGCTATCTAAGATAACCTGTGAAGAACGATAATTCTTCACCAGGCTCACCTTATGGGTATGGGGAAAATCGCGTATAAAATTCAGCAGGTTGGAGTACGCGGCGCCGCGGAAACGGTAGATGCACTGGTCATCATCTCCCGTCACCGTAATATTGGCCTTCTCTCCCGACAAGAGTTTGGCTAACTGGTATTGTGAGAAATTCGTATCCTGAAATTCATCGACTAAAATGTATTTGAACTGCTGCTGGTACCTCTTCAGGACCAAAGGATGATCCCGCAAGAGATTCAAGGCCAGGTAGAATTGATTTCCAAAATCAAAGAGCCCTCCCCGGATCAATAATTCCTGGTATTTCGCATAGGCTTGAGATATCTCAATTTGCTGCAACGCCTCTTCTTCCTGGGCCTTATCCTCAAGGGAAGCGCGTGCGCGTCGCATACATTCGCGGGCATAGCGTATATATTCTTCGGGAGAGATATCTTCGTCTTTGGCGCGGCTGAATAATGA
>JAHISH010000269.1 GCA_018818365.1 Candidatus Omnitrophota bacterium
CGTAACACCTTCTAAGAACTCCACCAGCGCCCTATATTCCCCCGAAAGAGAGAACGATAGAGGCAATTCTTCTATGGGGGAATCAAACACATCGGCGGTGACATCCTGACGGGAGAGTATACTCAAATTTTTGATATCAATCTTTAACTTCCGTGCTGCTTCTGAGAGCCGATTAATTACCGCTTCTTCTGACGGAGCGATCAGGTTTTCCGCATCGCGCAAGTGCGCGCTCAACTGCCCTACCACTTCTCCTAGTTTCCGGGAACCGATCAGACGGTTGATATCCGCGATCTGTTCTTCGGCACGGGAAATCTTTTGCGTTACCGCCGTAAAGCGACGGCTCATCGGAAGAGAAAACATAAACCAAAACAACAACGCTCCTGCGGGAATCACCCCCCAATACACCATGCGATTCTTCCTTACAATCTTCATTAGTATCCCCTAAAACAATTCGAAAGAAATCTTAAAGACAGAACCATTGTGATCTTCCTGCGAACCTTTATCGAGTGAAACAATGGCAGTATTCTTGGCCAATCCTGAAGCGTTCAGTGCCCCGACAAACGCGGTAAGAACCGATTCAGGACTTGCGAGTGCCAGATCGGATACGAAGACCCCTTCCATCTCCCCCTTGCCTGTATCATTCTCAAGACGCAACACCTTCAAGAATAGTCCCTCGGGAACGACTTGGCTTATCTTTTTAAGGAGCAAAGAAGTACCGGTATCTTGGAACCTGTGTTTTTCAATAAAGATACGGGCATTATCCAGGCGTGCCTGCATTTCTCTGACTTCATTCAATACATTCAACTGCAGCAAGACGGTGGGAAGCCGCCTTTCCCCTAAAGAGGCGCGTACCGAGCTAAAAAGAAACGATACCCCCAACACAAGAAAAAGGATAAACGCACCCCAGCGAAAAAGAAGGTTTTGCAGCTTCTCTTGTTTTTCTCTCTTGAATACTGCAGGAAGGATATTGATACCGCAACCTTCTCCTGCCGCAAGGCCGATATGCCCGGCAAGAAGGGCACAGGCATGTGCATCCATACCTTTGGTTGATACGGGAAGTTTGCTCACCAAGGGAAGTAAAAGCACCTCTGCGGCGGTCTCCTTGTGCAGGAACCGGTCCAGGCCGGGAATAACGGCAGCATCTCCTGCGCATAGAATAGTATGCACCTCTCCTTCCTCAAATTCTTTAACGTAATAATCGATGGAACGCCTAATCTCTTGGGACAACTGCTCCAGGTGCGGGCGTATCATCGCGGTGATTTTCGAAGCGCTTACCGCATTTTTATATACCGCCTCCGTATCCGAGATGCCGATGGTCAATAACGCCTCTTCTGCCTCCTGCGCAGTCAAGGTAATCTGCCCTTTCTCTGAAACGAAAGTGCTACAGAGGCAATCACGGAGCAATTGCAAAGAGACCGGTAATTCCCGGTAAAAACAAAGATTCCCTTCTTTATAGAAACCTAAGAAACAGTGCGTCTGGGAAAGGTGCAGGACTCCGAAAGGAACGGATGCATCGTATTTTAAGAGGCGTGGCCCCAGTAAAGTGTATCCAAATGCCAGTGTCGAGACCACTATATCTGTAGGGATTTTTTCCTTAAGTAAAAGGATCTCCTTGCGTAAGAACTTCTCCTCACCGGTTGCCGAGATTATATCCAGAACCTGCGAGCCGTCATTACGGGTAATCCTTCTAAGGATTCGGTAGGAAACGACTGCTTCGGCAAGAGGAAACGTAATTTCTTCTTTCAGGCGCCAACGTATTGCCTGCGCGATTTCTGAGTCAGGCACCGCGGGTAACTGCAGGCGCTTAATAAGGATTGTTTTTTCGGGAGGGACAAAGATCAGTTTTGCAATAGGCCTCCCCTGCCTTCGCGCGAAATCAGCGATTGCCGTTTGAAATGCCTCCGCATCAAGGAAATCAGTATGCGCTATAATCTTAAAATCGGTGATCGTCGTTTTCTTGGCATCCCAGGCCAAGAGTTTTGAACTTTGGCCATGCTCAAGTACAATCACCACGCTTTCTTTCTTCATAAGAATTTAGTATAACATAAAGCGATTCCTTACGCTACTGTTTCTCGAAGAGGGGTAGTATACTGAATTGTGTGTAAATTAGCTTTACAGTAATTAAAAAAGGCGTATCTTTCTGTTTGGAAAGCTTATCAACCCGGGCCTGACAGAGCCCTAACCAGAAAGGATACGCCCATGCAATACGTTGTTACCGAA
>JAHISH010000270.1 GCA_018818365.1 Candidatus Omnitrophota bacterium
AAGATTACTGGAGATAGCAATAGCGATCATCATCTTCACCGGGTTAAGCTTTATTTTCTGCGCCAGGGAGAGCGCAAGAGGCGCAACGATTAAAACGGTCGCCACATTTTCGACGAACGCCGAAATAAAACCGGTTAATCCGCAGATAAAAAGTATCGCCCACGCCGTATTCTTCGCGCGGTTAGTAATATGTTCGGCAATAAAGGCCGGGACGCGGCTCTTCATAAAGATATCGGCAACCGCAAGCATCCCTACGAATATCCCCATTACGTTCCAGTTGATAGACCAAAACGCATCGGTAAAAGAAAGAGTCCTGGTACCCACAAGCGCACATGCCGCACCGATGGCAATAAGCGGCCTTTTATGCGGCAGGAGAATAAACAGACAATAACTGACTACAAAAATGATGAGTGCGCTACTCTGGGAATTAACGAAAGTATTCATGAGTTTAAAATAAGGTTATAGTATACTCTAATTATGTTCCTTCTCAAGCAAATCCCACAGGGAAGATAATTCTACAAGAATACGCGCGTGTGTGCGAAGAGTAGATTGTGCGGAGGTTCCCACAAGAGAAATCGGCTACTTGCTTTCTTTATCCTCTCCTCCCAGACCCTTTTTAAAGATACGAAAGAAACAAAACGCTGCTAACGACAGTATCGTGATCCAGGAAAAAGCCATAAAAATCAATCCGCTTATCTTCATTGCCTTCCTTATTACAAGTACACCAAATCTTCCGGGTGATAGAGAGAAAGGAATAGAAGCATATAATCGCGAAGGTGCCGCGTAATCAGAAAGTTATTCCTGACATGCTCTCGCCCATTGCCTCCCAATCGTTGCGCATATTCAGGGCTATTGAGAAGCTGCTTTAACGCAAACGCCGCTCCTTGCACCGAATGGCAGAGAAGCCCCGAATACTTGTGCTTTATCTGCAAAGGTATCCCCCCGACATTAGAGGCGACCACAGGCTTTGCCTTCCAGAGGGCCTCTGACACAGTCAAGCCAAACCCTTCCCGTAAAGATTTCTGCACAATCACCGTGGAGGCACGCTGAAGGGCATTGACTTCTATGTCATTCTGCGGAAGCAACAAAATATGGATATCCTTATCGCGATGCGCCTTTTCCTGCGCCTCCGCAAGGACCTGAGCGCCTTCGGGATCATCGGTAGCGGTGCCTCCGGCAAGGATAAGCTGACAGTCGATATACTTCTTGACCTGTTGATAAGCTTCAATTACCCCTACTGGATCTTTGAGCCGGTCAAACCGCGAAATCTGAGTAACAATCGGCTTATCTGCAACGATCTGGTATTTACGCAACACTTGATCAATTACTTCCTGGGGCAACTCCTTATTCTTGTCGCTTAAGGGGTCGATTGAAGGAGGAATTAGGAATTGCCGGATAGGAAGCTTGCGCGAAAAACTGGGCGCGGAAAAAACCGCCGCATCATACTGTACGATAAAATCCATAAGAAACTCCCAAACCTTGGTATGCGGATGGGAGACATCAATATGGCAGCGCCAAAGCCACTTATTCCCAGACCGTTTATTGACTAATCCTATCGGCTGGGGGTCGTGCACATAGACGATATCTCCGTAGATATTGATCCCCTCGAGATTCATTCGCGTGGTATCCAGAAACGCATCAAAGTCACTCTGGGTAACCTCATCCTTGCGGCCATGCAGCACATTGTGAAACTTCTTCGTGACATTAAAGAACTGCTCCCCTCCCTTGATCACATCCCAACGCGTATCTACCCCTAGCTCTTTTAAGAGAGGGACCATGCGGTTGAGAATCTCTGCGACCCCTCCGCCCACGGAGGTAGAATTGATATGTTGCACCACTTTACCGTTTAATTGCGCACCGATCAAACGCAGGTCATCGATGACTGACTGTCCAATAATGGGGATATAGTCGTCAACTTTTATCATGGGAGTCCTTTATCCTTTTTTCTATAACCGTAATGAGGGTATTACGCAGATCCTCCAAGGTGCGCGTATAGGGGTCAAGAGCGGCAATTTCTTCAGCCAATTCCTTATCCCCGATTGAAGTGCCGATCCAGAAAGAGAAGTCATTCGTCTCTTTCTCTAATCTCAAGCGCGCCTCAAAGATATGGAAATAGATCGAATCGATGGTAATCTTTTCAAGGATCTGCCTAAACTCCTCCAACGTATATGCCACATAGTTGGTCGGGAGCACAAAACTGACGGATTTAATGAAATGGAATTCTTCCCCTTCTTTTGCAAAACGCAGCTTGGCCA
>JAHISH010000271.1 GCA_018818365.1 Candidatus Omnitrophota bacterium
AGGGTGGGGAGGTTTTTGCGAACGACTGCCTTGGATGAGTTGCCGCAGCTTATTAATATTCTAAAGGGAGAGATGAGTTTTGTCGGGCCACGCGCCCTTCGGCCTCTGGAAAAAGAGGTTGAGAGCGGTTTCCTGAAAAACGTCTCTGAATATCAAGGGTTTCAAGAGCGTTGCCGTGTGACTCCGGGGTTGACAGGGGTGGCGCAGGTGTTTAGCGCGCGTACTATAGGCCGCCAGAGAAAATTCTTGTATGACCTATGGTATGTGAGGAACCATACCTTCGCTTTAGATGTGTTCCTGGTTTTTATATCTTTCTTGGTGAGTTTGCGCGGCCGCTGGGAGGAGAAAAGCGGAAAATTTACTATACTTGGAAAGGCCCTGCAGCGTAAAATTGAGCAAGAGATTTCTTGAAAATATGCTGCTTGAAAAGTGGCGGGGGGTATGCTATTCTACCAAAAAGGAGGATTTAACATGCAGCGCAAGATTGCCTTGAGGTTGTTAGTAGTATTGGCGATATTCGCCGCTTTCACAATATCCCGTTACCTTTTTGCCCGGGAAGATGTATCGTTGCCTCAACCGGAGGATATGTCCGGGCAGGATGCTTCGGCATTTATGCCGAAGCGCATAGAAAAACCGAAAGAGAAGAAGAAGAAAGAACCGACTCGCTCTTGGATTGAGGAGAAGGAGGGAGAAGTCTCCCGCGGCACCTCGGAGTTGAAACTTTCCGGGCCGGTCTGGATGGAAGAATAAACGTGGCCAAAGAACACACGATAGGACTTTTTTTCCGCAGGACGTCAAAGATTTTTGGCGTCTTTATTTTTGTCATCGTTTTTTTCGTATTCTACAACACCTATCTGGTTGACCAGTCGCTTACTAACTTGAAGGCTGCACTTAATAAGACCGCAGAGGCAAAGACTCTCGATGACTTTGAGAAAATCATGCCGCTGTTAAAGATCCCCATCTTAAAAGAAGTTGCGAGTGAAAAGACTTCTTTGGACGCCATTACTAATATGGAATTGGTGGAGAATATCGTTGATGATCCCAAGAAGATCGAACAGCTCGAAGATGTCAAGTTTTATCTGGCGACTATCATTAAGGCAAAAGAAAAAGACCGGGGGCCGGTAATGGCGGCGTTGGATAAGGTCAGCAATCTTATCTTTAAGCCTAAGGTCGAATCATCTAAGAAGGAGCTGGAGTCAAAAGAAAAGAGACTGCGCGCTTCTTTGGAAACCATACAAGAGAAGGGGAAATTAGCGGAAGCCTATTATCAGTTAGGCAATCTCTATATCGAAATGAAAGATCCCGCGAGCGCGGAAGAGGTTTTCAGGAAAATATCCGATATCGCCCCCAAGAATCCTTTAGCGGCTAAAGCAAAATTCAACTTGGCATGGGCCTATAAGGCAGCGGGAGAGTATCAGAAGGCTTTGGCAGCATTTGAGGCATTATCTGAAGAATATCCTGAAGTAGAGATTGCCACGACCAGCCAATTCCAGGTCGCCGATACCTTATACAAGAAAGGCGATTTCCAGGAAGCCAGAGTTAAATATGCCCAACTTTCTAAGGAGCATGAGGATTTAGAAGTCGGCAATGTCGGCTTGTTCCAGGCAGGGTACATTTCTTACTACGAATTAGACGACAAAGAAGGGGCATTACAATACTTCGCTGAGTTAGAGAAGAAGTCGCCTCAGTCGGAGTTGGCTAAACATACCAAGACCCAGACCCAAGAGGTGGTGATCAAGGATTATCGGCGTGAAGGATTTAATCTTCTTAAAGAGAAGAAATATGACCAAGCCATGAAAAGTTTTAATCTCGCGTTGGAGAGTTCTCCTGATGACGTCGGAGCCTTAAGTGGAGTTGCGTTAATCTCATATTGGAAGGATGACCGTGAGACTGCGTTAGAGAAGACTGATGAGCTTACCCGGGTAAGCCAAAAGGATGAACAGGCATTTGTTAATTCGCTCTTTATCTATATTAATACCGATCGGATCGATAAGGCTATTGAGGTCAGCGCTGATATGGAAGCAAAAGGCTTGAAATTTGCGCGTCCTGAATTTTACTATAACGTGGGGTATGCCATGGTCATGAAAGGAAATATGGAAGGAGCAGTTGCTCAATTCCAACGCGCACTTTCTATAAATCCCGATTTCCTCTTTGCCTACAATAATCTCGGGTGCTGTTATTGGTCTTTGGGGAGATATTCTGAAGCGATAAAGATGTTCCAGGAAGCGGTCTCACTGGACCGTTCCTATGTGCATGGCCACTTCAACTTAGGGATAGTCTATTTTTATCAGAACCAATTAGAGGATTCCTATGAGGAGTTCAAGAAAGTCGCCGCCATTGATCCTGAATACGAAAACGTAGATACATACCTCCAGCGTATTTCCGAATCCCTCAAATACCGGCCAAAATAGATGTCCAAGAAAATCATTATTATCGGCGCAGGCCCCGTCGGCTGCTACAGCGCACAGATACTTAAGACCTTCGGTTTTACGCCAATTCTTGTCGAAGAGCATCGCGAGGTGGGCCGTCCGCTTCATTGCACGGGATTAGTGGGAAGTACGCTATTTGAGGAGAAAAAACCTTTTGTCATCACTTCGGCCTCGATCATTAATACGATTAATGGTGCGGTCGTGCACTGTGGGCGCCAGCATATTACTATTGAGAAAAAGAAAGTCGCCCATGTGATCGATAGGGAACGGTTTGATAAGGAGATTAGCCGCGGGCTTGATATCCTCTTTGAAAATAAGTTTCTGGGAGTAGAGCGTACCAATGGAGGGTATAGTGTCGAGACCGATAAGAAGGAGCTTGATGCCGATATTGTCATTGGTGCCGATGGAGCAGATTCAACTGTGCGCGCGCTTGTTTCCGCATCAAAAGAGAATATACCGTGTTACCGGGGAGTGCAATTGCGTATGAAGAGCAAGCCTCGGTATAATGATTTTGTGGAAGTTTTTTTACGAAAACAGTCTTTTTTATGGATTGTGCCTGAGGCAGATGGGGTGGTACGTGTGGGCATCATCTCTGAGCGGCCACACCATGACCTCAAGAGTTTTCTGCAGGAGTTAAAGCTTAAAGGAGAGGTGTTGGACCGTTTCGGAGGGCTGGTTGCCGTCGGGATGTGCCGAACGACGGTAAAAGAGAATATTGCGTTGGTAGGAGGAGCCGCCTGTCAGCTTAAGCCTTTGACCTATGGCGGGATTTATTTTGGTTTGAAGTCTGCCGCAATTCTGGCTTCATGCATAAAAGAAAATAAGCTTTCTGAGTATGACCGGCTTTGGAAGAAGGAGCTGGGACAGGAGATCACTATCGGCCTTAAAGCCCGAGCGCTCTATAATCAATTTGAGACTAAAGAGATAGAGGATGTTTTA